>NZ_JBHIOT010000101.1:0-104509 GCF_042195745.1 Bartonella sp. AP7XZML | reverse complement strand
CACGGTAAAAAAGAAAGCCTTTTTACAACTGATCTCTGATGAGAATGCAAGCTAACATAACGCGATAGTGTGTGCTATTCATAAACATTCATACGTATTTTAAAAAGCAGCCCCCATTGTAAGCATTTTTTCATTTTAAGAGGAGAAGCCATTGATATAATAGAAGATAAGCATCTTTACATACGATAACCCTTCATCATTATTATTTTTAACAGAACTGTTTTAAACAGTCTGTCTCTCGTCGACATTTATGCTACTTTTTTAACTTACCCAACCCTACCTTGAACCAAGACGAAAAACTGAGAGATAAAAAGTAATATAGAAATGAAATTCTTATACGGCTTGTAATGATGAAAAAAAAATGTGAAAATTCTGATCGGTAATGAGGAGAAAACACCATGATCAAGAGAAGCGTGAAGCTGCTCATCTTAGGCGTGATTGGGCTTGCAAGTTCTGCTGTAAGTTCAGCGGGAAATACTGAAGAAATCTCAAATTCTGAAAGCTCTTTCAATACGATTCAAGAAGCTTCAAACACTCAAGAACCCTTTCAGCCCTTAAAAGCTGGAGACTATGACCAAGCCTATGACTATTACATCCAAGGTTATTATTTAAAAGCTTTTCGTGAAGCACTCCGACGTGCTGAAAAAAATGATCCTTTTGCACAAACTCTTCTTGCCCGAATTTATATGGAAGGATGTGCTGTTCCTATTGACGGTGCGCGTGCTGCTTTATGGTTTGAGCGCGCTGCAAAACAGGGGGAACCCCAAGCACAACTACGCTATGGACTTATGTTGTTCGATGGTAACTTTATAAAACAAAATCAAGAACTTGGTGCGCAATTCATTCAAAAAGCTGTCAAAGCAGGCGTCAAGGAAGCCTATTTTTATTATGGACAACTGCTTCTTTATAAAGCCTCACAGGAAAAACAAGCTCTCCCTGGTGTTTCTTCCCAAAGTCGTGAAAATGAAGCAATAGAGCAAGCCTTAAAATGGTACTTAAAAGGTGCTGCTCTTGGGGATGCTGAAGCGGCTTTTTCTGCTGCAAAAATTCTTTCCTTAGGCACATTAAAACGACCAAAGGATGATCGCAATGCCCGCAAGCTCATGGAAGTAGCAGCTCAAAACAACCACTTAAAAGCTCAACTTCATTTAGCACAATGGCTTGTACAAGGGCGTGGAGGAGAAACAGATTTTCAGCGTGCTTTTCATTTACTTCAAAGAAATGCTATCAACATGGTAGCACCAGCACAGATTTCCCTTGCAAGGCTTTATCGAGATGGCACAGGAACAAAAGGCGATATAATAATGGCAGCGGCATGGTATATGCTCGCAAAGGAGGCAAAAATGCAAGCTCCTGATCTTGAAATAATGCTCCAAGGCATGGATAAGGCACAACTAGAAAAAGCGCACAAAGAAGCAATAAAGCTCCTTCCTGTTTTTTAAAATACTCCTCTCTGCATCAAAAAGATAAAATTTATAGAAATTCCGGGAGATTTTGCTCTCTGTCCAAGTGCTTTAAGCACTAAAAGCAAAAAGGCTGATTCGGATTCAGTATTTTCAAGCTCCCGGAATACCAACGCGAGGACGCTCGCAACCGGCGGGGGGCTTTAAAATGCGAGCCAAAAATCTTGATAATGACATTTTCATTGGTAAAGAAAACGCACTGGTATCATTTGCTTAACAAACAATATCCAATAAGCAAAAGAGCTAGACTATCCCGAAAATTCCGCAAGATCTATTTTTTCATTCTTTTTGCTTGGATGAAAAACACGCCGACTCTCAGTAAAAAGCTATTTTTTATTGCCAAGCCTCCGAAATTACTTTACATATTGAAAGGTGTTTTGGTCGCATACGCAACGACCAATAGGGCTCTAAAAACCCGAAACCTCGTACATAAATTTACCCCGCTTTGCGGGTATCCCGGAATTCCGGGAGATTTTGCTATGTCCAGGTGCTTTAAGCACTAAAAGCAAAATGCTGATTCGAGGTCAGTGTTTTTAGACTCCCGGAATACCAACGCGAGGGCGCTCGCAACCGGCGGGGGCTTTAAAATGCGAGCCAAAAATCTTGATAACGACATTTTCATTGGCAAAAAAATTCGTTTGAGACGAAAAATGCTAAAAATGTCTCAAAAAACATTAGGTCAACATTTAGGTGTTACTTTCCAACAAATCCAGAAATATGAAAACGGCTTAAATCGTGTCAGCGCAGGGCGTTTAAAAGAAATTGCCGATATCTTAAATGTTCCACTTGTCTTTTTCTATGCGGACACCTCAGCAAAACAACAGCTTCCATACCCTCATGATGAAATCGCATCAAGTACAGAGGAATACCTACTGCTCAAAAGATTTAGAGTTCTAACCTCGATAAAACAAAGAGCCATTTTACAATTACTCTCTGATCAAAATGAAGCTTTTAACATCATAATATAGGGCGCTACACTCTCTATTCTTGACTTGCCTCCCACCCCTCAAAGGACAGAAGCCCCTTCCCTATCCAGTTGGGAAACAATCCGTCTTCTCAGAACAGAACTCTTTTAGCTTCCCATTTTATGTGGTTCATTTCACAAAATTATCCCGACAAGCTCCCTCAAATATTCACCACACACTCTCATAAAAACATCACATGTGCAAAATTTGATACCTTATAGCACCACACCTCAAACGATAGTATTTTACAGCAAACAGGATAAGCATTCATACGTATTAAAAAAAGATATCCCTCAAAAAGCAATGCTTGAAAATTTTTTTGATCAATCTGGAATAACACTTAACACATCATTTTATAATAGTGATAGAGGACATGATCTTAACATGCAAACGCAAAAAATTGCTTTTTTATCATAATCACTAAAAGCAGCAGTTTATTAAAATATACGCCACCAGAAGCACTTCAAGCAGCCTTTACAGCTGAAACCATTATTCATTGATTAATTAACCGATTGATTAGATACCGATATGTTGTTAATGTGCTATGCGTAAAGTTGCTCTTATTTCTGGAATAGGAGCTTCGCAAATAAAGAGCAACAATAAGTAAGGGGAATTAAAGATGTTAAAATATTTATTGCTGTCACCGGTTGTGTTGGTAGCTGGTTGCGCATCTGTAGGCAATTATTCATCAAATTATGTTGATCAAAGTCTTACAAAGCGTCAGGCACAATTAGTTGCTAACAAATTTATTAGCGATATCAAGAGACCTCTACCACCAGCTACAACCACACTTCTTATAAAGAAAAATAATACAGCAGACAACTTTACTCCTTTATTTATCAATCTGTTGCGACGGAATGGATATAATGTGATCTATACAGATCAACCTCAAAAGCAACAAAATATGGGTGTAACTTTGAGTTATAGAATAAGATTAAATAGTAGAGTTATAGTGTCTCTTCTTCAGTATAATGTGAACGGAGAACCACGTGCTCATATAAGTACTCAGCCCAAATGAACCCGCTATTTAATGTAAACATTCTCTATATTTTACACGTAAAGACTTAAAAGTTCTTGCGAAAGGCAAAGAGATTTGCACCTCAATAAAAAACCTCATTTTTAGCCAGAGTGGATAAATTTTATTATAGATTGTGACAATACAAAATAGTGTAAATTATAGCTTTGAGATTTAAGAAAAGAAGAATACTAAAAATAATGAAAATGCCCCACACCCTAGTGAATTGTTACGCGAAGATGTAAATGCAAAACTTGGACTATCTGTGATTGAAGCAGCTGAAGAGTTTTCTATATCCCGTGTAGCATTTTCTAGGGTCTTGGTAAAAATCCTTATAACGACATTTTTAGTGGCACATTCATTGGCAAAAAAAATTCGTTTGAGACGAAAAATGCTAAAGA
Source organism: Bartonella sp. AP7XZML (assembly GCF_042195745.1). Taxonomy (NCBI): domain Bacteria; kingdom Pseudomonadati; phylum Pseudomonadota; class Alphaproteobacteria; order Hyphomicrobiales; family Bartonellaceae; genus Bartonella; species Bartonella sp. AP7XZML. The sequence continues at coordinate 100,665 of NZ_JBHIOT010000101.1, read as the reverse complement.
TGTCTCAAAAAACATTAGGTCAACATTTAGGTGTTACTTTCCAACAAATCCAGAAATATGAAAACGGCTTAAATCGTGTCAGTGCAGGGCGTTTAAAAGAGATTTCCGATATCCTAAATGTTCCACTTGTCTTTTTCTATGCGGATATCGTCACAAAACAACAACCCCCATACCCTCATGATGAAATCGCATCAAGTACAGAAGAATACCTACTGCTCAAAAGATTTAGAGTTCTAACCTCGATAAAACAAAGAGCCCTTTTACAGCTGATCTCTGATGAAAATACAAACGAACACCCTGCGATAGCACACACCACGCTCTATCCCATGAGACACTCATAACAAACTCCGTATTCAAATATTTATCACATATTCTTATAAGAATACCTCATGGTTTTACGGAACTTATATCATTGCCATCAATTATATCATTGCCATCAATGATGATATTTTACGACACAACGGGATAAATTCCCCCAAAAATTCTAAAAAATTTTTGTGCAAATTTTTAAAAAGCTTGCGTCTGAGCGCTTTTTATGGTCTTGCAAAGAACTGAAAAACAAAAATACATCAAGGTCCTTTTTTACTTAAGCTTTTCTCTTTGCAAAAAGCAGGAGAAAGCCCATAAAGAGCACACAGGACCATGAGAGAGCCGCAAGGTTAATCAAAGGGATTTTAGCCCGAAAATAACAAAAGAGCTTGACCGTTAAAGGCAGCAAAGAAAAGCGCCATAAAGACAACAAGAGAGTTCTTTTTGCAAGAATAGAATTGGATAGAAACGATGAAAATTAATGGCAATGAAATTCGCCCTGGTAATGTGATCGAACATCAAGGAAGCTTATGGGTTGCTGTTAAATGCAACGCTGTAAAACCAGGAAAAGGTGGTGCATTTAACCAAGTTGAAATGAAAAATTTGATTGATGGTACAAAACTTAATGAGCGATTTCGCGCTGCTGAGACAGTTGAACGCGTGCGCCTTGAACAAAAAGATTTCACATTTCTTTATCAACAAGGGGATGCTTTGGTCTTTATGGATTCAGAATCTTATGAACAACTAGAACTTCAAAAGGATTTTGTTGGTGAACGTGCTGCTTTTCTCCAAGATGGGATAACAGTCACAGTTGAACTTTATCAAGAAAAGCCTATTGGCATCTCACTTCCTGATCAAGTTGCTGTCACGATTGCAGAAGCCGATCCTGCCATCAAAGGACAAACGGTTACCTCCTCTTATAAACCCGCCATTCTTGAAAACGGGATTCGGATTCTTGTTCCCCCCTTTATGAATGCTGGTGAACGTATCATTGTAGACACCAATGAGTTGATTTATTTGCGTCGCGCAAATGAAAAAGATAAATAAAGGAATAAAAAATGGCCCATTCTGCAGTCATGAATGTCATGGTGCAAGCTGCAATGAAAGCAGGACGCTCGTTGGTACGTGATTACGGTGAAGTGCAAAATTTGCAAGTGTCTTTGAAAGGACCAGCAGATTATGTCAGCCAAGCAGATCGCAAAGCGGAAAAAATTATTTTCAATGAACTAAGCAAGGCGCGCCCCAAATTTGGTTTTCTGATGGAAGAGTCTGAAGAAATTATTGGAGAAGATTCACAACACCGTTTTATTGTTGACCCTTTAGATGGTACTACAAATTTTCTCCATGGCATTCCTTTTTTTGCTGTTTCCATTGCCTTAGAAAGCCAAGGAAAAATCGTTGGTGGTGTCATTTACAATCCCGTGAGTGATGAACTCTTTACCGCAGAACGCGGGTGTGGTGCTTTTTTCAATGACCGCCGCTGTCGCGTTTCTGCTCGACGCAGACTAGAAGATTGTGTCATTGCCACAGGAATGCCTCATTTTGGTCGCCCAAATCATGGAACCTACCTTATTGAATTACGTAATGTGATGGCAGAGGTTGCCGGACTTCGCCGTTTTGGTGCAGCTTCTCTTGATTTAGCTTATGTGGCTGCTGGAAGAACCGATGGCTTTTGGGAAGATAACCTGCAAATTTGGGATATGGCTGCTGGAATATTGATGGTTCGTGAAGCCGGTGGTTTTGTCACCGATAAAGAAGGCGGCAACAATATATTTCGCAAAAAAAATATCATTGCCGGCAATGAACACATTCGCCTAAAATTAGAAAGAGTTCTCAAAAAAGGCATTTAAGCCTAAAAAAATCCAGCAGATGACCTCAGCCAAGCAGATCGCAAAGCGGAAAAAATTATTTTCAATGAATTAAGCAAAGCGCACCCCAAATTTGGTTTTCTGATGGAAGAGTCAGAAGAAATCATTGGAGAAGATTCACAACACCGTTTTATTGTTGACCCTTTGAGATGGCACTACAAATTTTCTCCATGGCATTCCTTTTTTTGCTGTTTCCATTGCCTTAGAAAGCCAAGGAAAAATCGTTGGTGGTGTCATTTACAATCCCGTGAGTGATGAACTCTTCACCGCAGAACGCGGGTATGGTGCTTTTTTCAATAACCGACGCTGTCGTGTTTCTGCTCGACGCAGACTGGAAGATTGTGTCATTGCTACAAGCATGCCTCATTTTGGTCGTCCAAATCATGGAGCCTATCTTATTGAATTACGCAATATAATGATGGAAGTTGCCGGACTTCACCGTTTTGGCGCTGCTCTTGAGTTTATCTTATGGTACCGCGGGAAAAACCGATAGCTTTTGGGAAGACAATCTACAAATTTTTGATAGAACTACCGGCATACTAATGCTTCGCGAAGCCGGTGTTTTTGTCACTGATAAAGAAGGCAGCAGCGATATATTTCGCAAAAACACATCATTGCTTGCAATAAACACATTCGCATCAAACTATAAAAAAAACTTCAAAAAAGCATTTAATTCTTACAGTTTTTTACAAAACCCTTAGAACCTTAAACAAACACATGAAGAAAGAGTTTTTAAGTTTCTTTACAGAAAACGATAGGAAATAACTGATTAGATAGTGACAAAAAACATCACCACGAACAAAAAATGTACTTGCTATAAGCCCCCAAAAAAGCAATCCCCAATAGCTTACCTTATTGACGTTTCTGTTATTCAAATTCCCCTGCAAACAAACTGAAAAAGGCAATAAACACAAATCCCATCATAACCAAACGCCCCAAAAGCAATTATCGCACCTGAGGCAAAAGCCTCTCCTACTTCTCTTGAGAGATCATTCTTACACTGCGCGCAAAAATATTGACTCTAGAAGAGCCCACTCTCTCCTTTTTGGTAAGGGCTGCTCTACATTACTCTCACTGCTTATCAATATGTTTCACCACCGCGTGTGATAACAGAGGTTTCAGTAAATTCACCGATTCATACAATTGTTATCAGCTTCTCCTTCTTTTCAGCATTATTCTAAAGTATGTATCAAATAGGCATAAGATTTATTGCACTTCAAATAGTTATTTGCGAGAACCGCTGCCTGTATTTCATTCTCAAACTGTTCTTTATTTTTATCAATAGCCTCTTCCAGCACCTTTACCTTCTCATCCCCAAAGATAACTTTTAATTTTGTTTGTGTGGTAAGCTTCTCCCAAAAGATCAATCGGTTATCGCATTTCTCATTTGATGATTTCATCCACTCTTTAACGCCTAATTTGTAAGCTTCTTCAAATGTTGGTATCTTTTCATCAAGGACTAGGTCTTTTTTCTCTTCTTTATCTCTCTCTCTTTACAAACCTCCATTGCCCTTTCAACCGTAGAGTAACAACAACTTTTATCAAAGGCAATATATCCTTCTTTCACCGTATCAATAAGCATCTTATAGTAAATGAAAGTTTCTCTTGCCGCCTTATAATCACTGGAAACATCATACAATAAGGATAGAAGCTCTCTTTTACAAATGCATAGTACACTACTGTCACCAGGCATACTCCCAAATCCTCCCAGTTTTTTTAGCGTTTCATATTCAGTATATTTAGGTATGTCTTCAAAGTAAATTTCCAGAGATGCTAAGTCACGATAGAGCCCTGAAGCTTTATCTTTTTGTTGCTGTTCGTATTCAGCTGTAATCATATCATCAATCATATATAACCACCAATGAAACAACAGCATTGTAGGCTTATAGCGCTTTTTTTTTCGTCAAAGGGTCCACAAACTTTCGTAATGTGACACCATTCTGTCTCATGAATCGCACAACTTTAGGATAAGTTTCTTTAAAAATTGGACGCATCATTAATTCATTTATTCTTTCGATGTGCTCAGCAGTAAATTCTACTTCCAGCGCCTTTTTATAGAGAAAAAATATATCTACATATCCTTGAGCACAAATATCTTGTACCATTGGATGCTGCTGTTTTTTAGATTCATAAGATTCAGAAATGTATCCAATTTTTTTTATCTCTAATATACTCCTTTCCCATTCCTTTACTTCTTCATCCCATTGTTTAATCCATTTTGGCGATATTTTTTGAGTTTTTTTAACAAGCCTTTGTTCCCATTGTGCAATAATATCTTGGTATATCGCGCACTCTCGATCTTTTAGCTGCCATAATTTCTCATATTGCTCAAGTTGTTCACTTAATTGCTTTTTCTGATAATTTGCTAACCAAAGACTATAGATTATGCTCCCTATTATAACTATTCCTACTATAACTATGAAAGTATCGTGATCACTCATTCTTGCTTTCTTTTATTCTCACCAGTATTTAACGCAGCTCTTTTATCGATCCCTCGATATTGTATCAATATGTATATAATTGATTCAGGATTTGCTATATATTCTATTTTTATGAAAAAAAATAAACAAAATATAGATATTTTTTCTGGTAAAATAAAACAATTTGTATTTAATTGTACTACTCTAATGATTTATGCACTTTTAAGAAGAGCTTTATAATTCTTAAAATGCACTCCCACAATATTGGTTCAAAGTACTCAAAAGCCTAACACAGCAAAACATGGCTGCGTGCTCACCTTGTTTTATAAAATTGATAAAAAGCGTCTTTCTACTCATTTATCGGCTCTTTTTTAGTAAAGCGACATCATCATACACTTTCCTAATCCCCTCAATATTACTACAGCCCCTAAAACTTGAGACGCTTCATGAAGAGGTTTTATTCTTTCTTTAAGTATTTTTACTTCACGCAATCTTCCCTGCTTGGTATATGCAAGAGACATGGTTTTGACTAATGCAACATAACCAAATTTGAAACGATAAATTCCATGTAAAATCTCTCATGAAAAACAATGAGTTATCATTATAAATCAACGTGACAGTGCTGTTATGAAGAGAACTCCTTGCTCATCTTAATAGTCCATAGCGTTTTAACTGGATATCGTTTTATATTTCGTCCACAGAAGTGTCTTTATAAAAATACTTCATCTCAGGAAAAAAAAGAACAGCCTATTAAAAAAGAAAAACATCTCAATGCTTGCCTTTCTTTTTTCCATGAGAGTTTCAAATTGATAAGCCTGTTTGAAAAGAGTACTGTTTATGGCCTTCAAAATACTGCTCTTGTATCAAGATCACTTACTCAGATGAAAATTGCAGTTGAGCCAAATGCGCATAAACATTATTTTTTATAATGAGTTGTGTGTTCCTCCTTCCACAAAAGCGCCTTTATCTATCACGAAAATACGATTAGCTTTTAAAATTGTTGCCAAACGATGTGCAATGACCAGGATTTAGGAATTTGCATCAATCCTTCTAAAGTATCTTGCACCAACTTTTCACTGTTTGCATCTAAAGCAAATGTTACTTCATCAAATAGCAACATTTTGATTTATAATAATAATTCATTGTTTTATATGTTGAATGAGAATTCTGAATATCATAGGATTCTCTCATTTCAAATCTGTTCCATGTTGAATCAACCAAAACTATGTTTCTTGCATGTCCCAAGCGGGGAAAACCCGCGTGAATAAAAAAACTATTAAGAAAGGACTTAAAATGCCTCTCATGAATCGTCTCAAATGCTAAAGGCTGTAGCAACATCCACGAGTTGGCAAATATAATGATGGTGCCGGCTTGCAGTAAGAGGGCTGCATTTCTTAAAATCGCGCGTGCAATACCAATGCGTTGTTTTTGCCCCCCAGAAAGCATAGTACCACGTTCTTCTACTTGCGTATCAAAAACGTTTGGTAAAGCTTGAATAAATTCAAATACATTGGCAGCTTTAGAAGCGGCAAAAATTTCCTCTCCATGGGTATGTTCAGTTCCAAAAAAAGAAGAAAAGTTTGCAATTATTTTATTTCAAGTCTTTATACTCTAGGGAAGAAAGGATTTATGCGTATATTTCAAAATGATTTTTGAATTTAAAAAACGCAACCACAATTATTTATAGACCCATCTGTTTATGTCGGATGCGTTTTTGAATTAATATTTAAAGTGCACTCTTTGATAGGATCAAAAACTCATCGTTTGCAATCGTTTTGTTTAAAACCCTTGTACCCCATAAAAAGGAGGCTTTTACATGCCAATATTACCAAAACGATTTTTGAACTTAGAAAGACGACCGCCACGGTCTACAAGTGTTTGGGACCCACCTGTCCATGCTGGATGCGTTCTTGGGTCAATATCTAGATTAAGGGTATCACCTTCTTTTCCCCAAGTGGAACGCGTCGTATATTGGGTTCCATCCGTCATTACAACGGTAATTTTGTGATAGTTGGGATGAATATTCGCTTTCATGCGTCAAACCTTTTGCGTTTATAGAATGAAAGAACACTTGCTCGTTTTTTTAAGTGCGCTTCCTTTGTCTTTTTGATACACTGATTTAAAGTATTTATTCCTATAGCCGAGCACGCATCAAAAAACAAGTGTTCAAGATACATCATTGTATCAAGTGTTACAAATCCAATACAGTGAGAAAAATTTTATGACATTACGTTCTCGTTCAGAAAAATCGACAAAGTCTTCCCCTAAGAAATCTTCATTCTCTTCGCTTGCAATTTTTGTTCCTTATCTTTTGCGCTATCGTTGGTTGTTTATCTTTGCTTTTCTAGCGTTATCTCTTGCTGCTCTAGTCACATTAGCTTTGCCTGTGGCTATCCGCCAAATGTTTGATCATGGGTTTTCTACTTCAAGCCATGGACATATCAATTTTTACTTTGGAATTTTGTTTATCTTAGCCTTGTTTCTCGCATTTGCTTCAGCAGCCCGTTATTATTGTGTTATCACCTTAGGAGAACGGATTGTTGCCGATTTACGGCGTGATGTGTTTGTCCATATTATGAAACTTTCTCCTGCTTTTTTTGATCGGTCACATTCAGGAGAGATTGTTTCAAGGCTTCTAACAGATACCACACAAATAAAATTAGCTGTGGGCTCTACCGCCTCTACCGCTTTGCGTCAGCTGATTATCGTGATCGGAGCCGTCGTGATGATGGTGATCACCAATGCTAAATTGTCTTTGTTGGTTTTAGCGGCTATTCCTGTTGTGGCCATTCCCTTGGTCGTCTTTGGACGTAAAGTTCGCTCTCGTACCCGCGCGGCGCAAGATCGTCTCGCAGATGCCAATGCTGTTGCTACAGAGCAGGTAAGTGCTATTCGCACTGTGCAAGCTTTTACCGCTGAAAAACTCGTTACAATACGTTTTTCACAATTGATAGAACGTGCTTTTCAAACAGCACGTGCTTCTGTAATCTTGCGCTCCTTTTTTACGGGGTTTGCAATTTTTTTGGTTTTTAGCAGTGTGGTTGCTGTTTTATGGATTGGATCGCGTGATGTTTTGAATGGAACGATGACAGGAGGGACATTAGGGCAATTTGTCCTTTATGCGGTTTTTGGAGCTTCTACTTTTGCGCAATTATCGGAACTGGGAGCAGAATTAATCCAAGCAGCAGGCGCTGCTGAACGGCTTGCCGAATTGTTACAAGAACAACCTACTATTGTAGCTCCTAAAAATGCTTTATCATTAGAGCAACCTGTTCGAGGTGAACTTGTTTTTGATCAGGTTGATTTTACCTATCCTTCTAGACCACAAGAGAAGGTTTTACGCTCGCTTTCATTTTCTGTAAAAGCAGGCGAAACGGTTGCTTTTGTTGGGGCTTCCGGAGCAGGAAAAAGCAGCATTTTTTCTTTGATCCTTCGTTTTTATGATCCGACAAATGGAACAATTCGGTTGGATGGCATAGAAATTAATCGCCTTTCTTTACAAGATTTACGCAGTGCAATTTCCTATGTTCCACAAGATGTTGCTATTTTTGATGGAACATTGCGTGATAATATTATTTTTGGAACTGAAAATACCCATGAAGAAGAAATCCTTGCTGCTGCTAAAGCGGCTAATGCACTTGAATTTATTCAAGCTTTACCAGATGGCTTGGATACGCAAGTAGGAGAACGCGGTACCATGCTTTCTGGGGGACAAAAACAACGCATTGGTATTGCGCGGGCAATTTTAAGAAATGCACCCCTGTTGCTGCTTGATGAAGCAACATCTGCTTTAGATGCAAACAGTGAAAAGTTGGTGCAAGACGCCTTAGAAGGGTTGATGCAAAACCGCACAACCTTGGTCATTGCACATCGTTTGGCAACAATTTTAAAAGCAGATCGCATTCTTGTTATGGATAAAGGCGCCCTTGTGGAAGAAGGAACCCATGCCGAACTTGTGGCAAAAAATGGCGTTTATGCTTACCTCGCAAAATTGCAATTTTCACCCGAATAAGTAATCTTGATACAAGAGCAATATCTTTAAGGGCATAAACAGCACTTTTTTCAGACAGGCTTATCAATTTAAATCTCTCATGGAAAAAAGAAAAGCAAGCATTGAGATGTTTTTCTTTTTTAACGGGTTGTTCTTTTTTCTGCGCAAGATGGAGTATTTTTATAAAGACACTTCTGTGTACAGAATATAAAATAATACCCAGTTAAATCGCTATGAGCTATTAAGATGTGCAAAGAGTTCTCTTCATAACAGCACTGTCACGTTGATTTATAAGGATAATTCATTGTTTTTCATGAAAGATCATGAATACCATAGGATTTTCTCATGTCAAACCCTCATAGTGAGTCAAACAAAATCGCTTGGCTTGCTCATCACAAGCAGAGTTGGCGTGTGAAGTAAAACGGTACAAGAAAGGAATAAAATACCTCTCTTGCCCCTTTACGTTCTAAGGGCTGTCAAAACATTGGGGCGCTGACAAAAGAGTATACGCTGGCAAAGAGTATAATGGTGCTCGCTTGCTGAAACCCTTATGCGGCTCACTTGATAGGCTCTAGGGACACAAGCACTACCCTAAAGACTGACCACACTCTTTAAAAAAACTGAATATGAAAATTTTTCATGCCCTCTCTCACCGCTCTAAACAATAGTGTTTACCGAAAATCATGACAAATTGTAATTCACAAATACGCTTCTCTATTGCAAGAGTATCCTTTTATTCTCTTTCAAAAACACGAACACTTTTTGAATATTGTTTACAGATCCGTCTTATTGAAAAAGAGCAAAGACTTTTTTAGCACTTTTGGGCTTCTTATAACTTTTGTGTGAGAGCACATGAGAAACAGCGTTTATAATAAACTGGCTTTTGGCAAAATCGTAAAATTTTATCAAATTTATTGTTTGTAAATATCACCATGACCACTGTTCTGCTCTTGCAGACACCGCAACCTCAAAACACCGTTCTCTTTGCTCATAAATTGTCTCTCCAGCTCTCTCTTTCAGGCATAGCCCATAAAAATAAGGATAGAGTACTTCGATTGAACACCATCTTCTCACCCCCTGCCCCATATATTTTACAGCTCTCAATTTTATAGCATCCCCTGTCGTGCTTTAAGAAGGCATTTTAACGATGATAAGAACATATACAAAGAAGATATATCTTTAGGGTATTTATGTTTAAAAGCTTGCACTAAATCATAATTTTTTTGTATAGCGAGCCAAGCATATGCAGAACTGACACCCTAACCATTTCAAACCATTCAGCTGTTTCAGTACCAGATAAGCCAAGTTCTACGATTATAGCTTCAACCACGAATTCACCGAAGTGCAGAGGATTTTCATCATTTTTTAGCACTCCCTCTTCAGTGATCCTCTAGATAATTAACTCATTCAGCATCTATACCAGCAAAGCGAAATATTATGTGCTAATTTTCCTTTACAGTCATTAACCAAGAACCCTCAAAATAACCTTTTAGTGAATAGAGATAAAAGGATGAGTCATTCAAAATCATTTGTTGATATAGCTATATCAAGAGCATCTAAAATACGCCTTAGTTGCTAAGTATAGGCGATTTTCCCCCTTTTATCGTATCTGCTTGTAGAAGACTTGAAACCCTTTATGTTTAAATCAAAAAATCATAATTGGATTATATTGCATAAAGATGCTTTTTCTCATTTTTCCATTTAACACACGATAAGTTACCATTTAGGCACGATGAGAAGCTTGCCCCTTATATCATGATTTCAGAACCGCATGAGAAAAACAAAATAAGCCGTTTTGCTGTCTTAAGGTTAAGGATGCCGTTAGGCGCAACTTGTAAAGGGTTGCCTTGAGGCTTAAGGACCCAAAGCTTGTTAGTCCCTTCATTAAAGCGGATCTGATGTCATTATTTTGGAGAGCGATTATTAAGAATTTGAGAGGCAGACAGCCTCTCATTTTTATTTGTATGCAAACGAATTGCACTCTATTTATTCAGGGAGAATAAGAACATACCCAGGAGGTGCTAAACGGAACAAGAGAGCGTCGTAACCCCACATAGCATACATGCAGCAAATAGAAAAAACGCCTTCACCAATTGCTAAGATTAATGTGAGCGATATACCGGCTTCATCTGCTGTTGCTTCGCGGCGTTGTAAGTAGTATCCGACAAAAAAGAAAAAGCACGCTAATCCACTCGCACCCGAAAAGAAGCTTAGTATGGCATGAACCGGTCCACGTATGTTGAACAGGATAAGAAAAATTGTGAAAGTAAATACTGTAAAGATCCCTTCGAATACCCCACGCACCATATTGCACAATTTTCGCATCATAATTGCAGAAAAGCTCTGTTCTGCGTATCGATTTTTTCTTTTGATGCTTGTATTCTTAGAAGATATACTGTTATTTTTAGAAGATATACCGTCCACAACTCCCCCCGTTTTAAGCCAAGATGCTATGAAGTTAGACATTTGTAATTATATCATCAAAAAATACAAGAAAAATTTATCCATTTTAACGAAAAAATAGGTGTTTTATTGAGGTGCAAATCTATTTTCTTTCGCAAGAGTTATTCAATTCGTTCGCCAATAGAAAAACTACCCCCATTGAAGAGGAAGCTATCCTGACGCAGAAAAGCTTCATAAGCTGTATTCTAATCCGCTCAGAAATCGCAACTCTCTAATCTACCCGCTTAATCCACCTTTAAAACTGCAATCAAATAAATTCTGCTGATGACAAGTAATGATAACATGAAAAAGAAAAAATATCACAATATCAAACTCTTCAATACAGTATGAGCTTTATGATTTTCACGCAAAAAGCAAGTGCCCACCCATGAACGACACCATACTAAAGTGCTGTGCACTCACAAATTTCCTAGCATTATTTCCCCTTCTCGAAAGTGCACCTCTCCCGCAATCTTATCTCTCGATAGCACCCATTAAAGACTTTTAAAAGGTCCAAGGAAAAAACTCTCTGAGAAAGCTTTCAAGCCTAAAATGCCCCCACCATTCTTATCATGATGAGGGCACCTAAAATCACGCAGAAACATGCAAAATCTCCCCGCATTTAAGAACAGGGCTTGTGCTTCAATCGCACGCTTTTTCTTGTTCTTTTGTCCATTGTCCCAAAGCCGCAAGATGGTTCATCCGAGAGCGATGACGAAATGCCTTCTGTGCAACAGCAATATTTTCATCTTTTCCTGCCCATGCTTTTAAGGCAGCTGCTTGCAGTGCTCGTCCATAGGAAAAGGTCAATTTCCAAGGCAATACGCCCAAAGAATTCATAGCAGATAAATGCGCCGTTGCTTCCTGATCAGACTGCCCTCCAGAAAGAAAAGCAATTCCGGGAACAGCGGCAGGAACAGTCTGTTTAAGCACTTGGACGGTCTTTTCAGCAACTTCTTCAACACTAGCCTTGCGAGCATCCTTTCCATCAATCACCATATTGGGCTTTAAAATCATCCCCTCCAAAAGAACACGAGCTTCAAACAATTCTTTAAAGACAGCCTGCAAAACAGTGCGTGTCACCTCAAAGCAGCGTGTAATTGAATGCCCACACGATGATCCATCCATCAACACTTCCGGCTCAACAATGGGCACAATATTGAACTCCTGACATAAGGCAGCATAGCGTGCAAGAGCTTGTGCATTTTGTCTTATGGCGCCTCTTGTTGGCAAAGTGTATTCATCAATAGCAATTACCGCACGCCATTTAGCAAAACGTGCTCCCAAAGCATAATAATCTTTTAGCCGCTCACGAAGACCATCCAACCCTTCGGTAATTGTTTCTTGGGGAAAAGCAGCCAAGGGCTTTGCACCGGTATCAACTTTAATCCCTGGCAAAGCGCCTGAATCCCGAATAAGATCCGTCAACATTTTCCCAGTTGATGCTTTTTGCCGAATGGTTTCATCAAATAAAATAACCCCAGAGATGGCGTTTTCCATCGCTTCTTTTGTACTAAAAAGCATTTCACGATAAGCACGGCGCTTATCTTCATTGGATTCAACACCAATGCTTTCAAAACGCTTTCCAATGGTCGCCGTACTTTCATCTGCCGCCAAAATACCTTTACCCGCATGCACCAAAGCAAGTGCAATATCTTCAAGCCGTTCATTCATAAAAAATTCCTCTTTATTTTGTCTTAATTTCTAAAAATGCGCAACACTATCAAAACACTCTACACGACCGTATAGTTTTTCTTTAACCTTCCCCTCCAAAGAAGCCCTTTAAGCCTGCATAAGGGCAAGAATACCAGGAAGAACCTTACCTTCCATCCATTCCAAAAAAGCTCCTCCAGCAGTCGAAAGATAAGTAAAATCATTGGCAACACCGGCATGATTAAGGGCAAAAACCGTATCGCCCCCTCCCGCAATTGAAACCAACTTTCCCGTCAAACTACGTTCTGCTACATGGCGTGCCACGGCAATTGTTCCCTTATCAAAAGGAGACATCTCAAAAACACCAAGGGGTCCATTCCACACAAGAGTAGCAGCTTCATCTATCGCAGCATTGATATGCGCAATAGAGCGCGTCCCAATATCCAATATCATGCCATCTTGTGGAATATCTTCAATGTCATAAAGACGATGCGGTGCATCTTTTTCAAAACGAAATCCAACGACAGCATCCTGAGGGAGCAAAAGCGTACAGTGACACTCTTGCGCTTTTTTAATGATTTTTTTTATCGTTTCCATCAATGCATGTTCACACAGTGATTTCCCTACATGGATACCTTGCGCAGCTAAAAAACTGTTAGCCATCCCCCCACCAATAACCAAGGAGTCAACTTTTTCCACCAAATGATTGAGCACAAAAAGCTTACTAGAAACCTTTGCTCCTCCCACAAGAGCAACCACAGGACGTGCTGGATTGCCAAGTCCTTTTTCTAATGCCTGCAATTCACCTTGCAAAGAGCGTCCTGCATAAGAAGGCAACAAATGCGTTATTCCCTCCACCGAAGCATGGGCACGATGAGAAACTGAAAAAGCATCATTAACATAGAGATCTCCATTATGAGCCAAAGCTTCTGCAAAAGAACAATCATTCTTTTCTTCACCAGCATAAAAACGAACATTTTCAAGCAGTAAAACACCACCATTTTGTAATGACTCAACTGCAACCTGCACCGCCGAACCGATACAGTCAGGAGCAAAAGCAACCGGCTGATTAATGATCTTTTCCAGCACTTGCACAACAGGACGGAGTGAAAACTCTTGCTCTACCTTTCCTTTGGGGCGACCACAATGAGAAAGCAGAATAAGTTTAGCACCACGCTTTTGCAGCTCAACGAGTGTCTCTTTATGTCGTACAAGACGCGTCTCATCGCATACCTTACCTTGCGCCATAGGAACATTAAAATCTACGCGCACCAGAACACGTTTACCCAAAACATCAACATCATCAAGTGTACGAAACCCCATCACTGCTTCCTCTTCACTTTCCATTGTTTCAAATAAAAACGCATCCAACAACCCTGCCCACTTTTCTTTCCACTTATCCCCCTCTTTGCTTTTACAAGAGATCCACGACAGCCTATCTCTCACCCTTTGCTTAATAAAAATCCAAAGCTTTTATCGTCAAATGTACAAAAGCCCACCATTGCTCTTAATCTTCATATTCCATTGTGGCAAACAAATGCATTGGCTCAACTTGATCTCTATTAAAGCTTCCTTTTACTTCTAGGAAAAAGAGTTTACATCTCCTGTTTTCTAACGTTTTCTCAAAAGGTATCTCGTTCAGATCTTACTTTTTAAAAGTTTACTCTTTCATGCATCTTTTAAAAGCACGTATTGACACAGTATTAAAACAAAACACATCATCAATTTTTCAATAGCCTCTTCTCTCTAGCGCATGAGAACAACAGCCTCTAACTGTTTTTCTCAAAATTGCACAAAAATGAGACTTTTCCCTATAAAAAGAAGACCCTGAGGTCCTCTTATATTGTCTTAGCAAAAGCCACAGCCGTATCACTCATACGGTTAGAAAAGCCCCATTCATTATCATACCAAACCAGAACGCGACAGAGCTTACCATCAATCACTTTGGTTTGATCATTGTGGAAAATAGCTGAATGAGGATTATGATTAAAATCACAACTCACGAGTTTCTCTTCTGTAGTGTCTAAAACGCCCTTCAAAGAACCTTGTGCAGCAGTAGCAATAGCTGTATTAATTTCTTCGATTGTTGTGGAACGCTTAGCGATAAATGTCAAATCAACCACAGAAACATTAGGGGTCGGAACACGAATCGATACACCATCAAGCAATCCCTTTAATTCTGGCAAGACCAATCCCACAGCTTTTGCCGCTCCTGTTGAGGTAGGAATCATAGAAAGAGCTGCCGCACGTGCACGATAAAGGTCCCGATGCATTGTATCCAATACAGGTTGATCACCCGTATAAGAATGGATTGTTGTCATAAAGCCCTTTTCAATGCCCACCGTGTTGTGTAAAACTTGTGCAACAGGCGCCAAACAATTGGTTGTACAAGAAGCATTTGAAACAACGCGATGCTCGCTGCTTAAAGATTGATGATTAACCCCATAGACGACCGTAAGATCTGCTCCTTCAGAAGGCGCAGAAATAAGAACACGCTTTGCCCCCGCATCTAAATGAGCACTTGCTTTATCACGTGCCGTAAAAATACCCGTACATTCCAAAGCAATATCGATATCCAAATCTTTCCAAGGCAATTGAGCAGGATCACGCTCTGCGCATACCTTTATTAAACCACCTCCCACATCAATAGCATCCCCTACCACCTTAACGATCCCAGGAAAACGCCCATGAACTGAATCATAGCGTAATAAATGGGCATTTGTTTCCACCGATCCCAAATCATTAATTGCAACCACTTCAACATCTTGTCGTCCACTTTCCACAAGTGCACGTAAAATATTGCGACCAATACGACCAAACCCATTAATTGCAACACGAACTGTCATTTCACATGTTTCCTCATCAATTTTTAAAAGCACAACATTTAAAACACAATAAATGGGTATTTCACCAATCCAAAATCATTAATTCCCACAATGTCAATATCTTGATCACTCACTCACTTATCCACAACAATGCACAAGATCATCCACAACACTGCACAGAATATGATGCCCTAAAACCACCCCATTCATGACAACACAAGCTGTCACTTTGTCTTTTCCTCTTTGATCTTTTCCAGCTCTTTTTCAACGGTAGCAACAACATTTTCCCAAGTAATACCAAAATGCGCATAAAGGGCATCAATTGTTCCACTTGCCCCAAAGCCCTCCATACCAATAAACACACCATCACAGCCAATAAAACGGTCCCATCCTTGGGCGACAGCAGCCTCAATGGCAACTTTAATCGGTGCATCTCCAATGAGAGCACGCTGATAGGAGAGAGATTGTTGAGAAAAAAGTTCAAAACAAGGCACAGAAACCACACGCGTTGGGATGCCTTTTTCTTCTAACACCGCATGTGCTTCCACTGCAATTTGCAATTCTGAACCAGAAGCAAACAGCGTCACTTGTGCATCATCGCTAGCTGTTAGAAATTCATAAGCACCAAGCATACAGAGATTTTCTTCTTCATACTCTTGACGCAAAAGCGGTAGATTTTGTCGACTTAAAGCCAAGGTAGAAGGCGTCCCGCATGCTTTCAAAGCCAATTGCCAACACTCGACTGTCTCCATAGCATCTGCAGGACGGAACACAAAATGATTAGGCATTGCACGCAGGCAAGCCAAATGCTCTACGGGTTGATGGGTCGGACCATCCTCACCAAGACCAATAGAATCATGAGTCATGACATAAATCACCCGCAACCCCATGAGAGAAGACAAACGCATAGCAGGACGCATATAATCAGAAAAGCATAAAAAGGTTCCCCCATAAGGAATAAAGCCGCCATAAAGGGCAAGACCATTCATCACAGCTCCCATTGCATGTTCACGAATTCCATAATGCAGATAGCGCCCTGAAAAATCTTCAGCAGAGATACTTTTCATCTGGCTACTTTTTGTATTATTAGATCCGGTTAAATCAGCCGAACCACCAATAGTCTCAACAACGACTTCATTGATCACTTCAAGAGCCATTTCCGAAGCTTTACGCGTAGCAACAACGGGGCGCTCTTCAACCAATTTCTGTTTATAAGTATCAATAGCGCCATCAAATCCGCCCACGAGATCGCCCCGCATCAATCTTTCAAACTCCACACGCTCTGAGACAGGAAGATCAGCAAATTTTTCTTCCCATTTTTGGCGTTTTTTAGCAGCATTGAGACTAGCCAAGCGCCAATTATCGAGAATATCGGCTGGAATAACGAAAGGCTCAGCATCCCACCCTAACGCGATACGGGTTTCAGTGATTTCTCGTGCGCCCAAAGGGGCTCCGTGAACTTTATTGGTACCCGCTTTATTGGGTGCTCCAAAGCCAATTGTTGTTTTACAAGCGATCAAAGTTGGTTTATCGGAATTTTGTGCCGCCTCAATAGCCCGCGCAATTGCTGCTTGATCATGCCCATTGACTTTATGTGTCTCCCAACCAGATGCCTTAAAACGCGCAATCTGATCTGTACTGTCAGCAAGGGAAATCTCTCCATCGATAGAAATATTATTATCGTCCCACAACACAATAAGCTTATTGAGTTTCAAATGACCAGCAAGGGAAAGTGCTTCTTGAGATATCCCTTCCATAAGGCATCCATCGCCCACCAACGCATAAGTGTAATGGTTGATAAGATCACCAAAACGAGCATTTTGCAAACGCTCTCCAAGAGCCATCCCCACAGCATTAGCCAACCCTTGTCCAAGAGGACCAGTCGTTGTTTCGATTCCTGCCACATGCCCATATTCTGGATGTCCAGCAAGCTTTGCTCCTAATTGGCGAAAATTTTTGAGATCTTCAATGCCAATATCTTCATAACCAGAAAGATACAAGAGAGCATAAAGCAACATAGACCCATGTCCTGCTGATAACACAAAACGATCACGGTTAGGCCAGCGAGGTTTTTTGGGGTCATGAGCAAGGAATCTTGTATAAAGAACCGTAGCAATATCGGCAGCTCCCATTGGCAAGCCCGGATGACCAGAATTTGCTTTTTCAATCGCATCAATAGCAAGAAAACGGATAGCATTGGCCATCTGATTCTGTTGGTGGGTGTTTGTCATGAATAATCGACCATTTCGTTAAATACGTTATTCTGTTGCTTTTTCCGTATTCTCTTAAAATTCTCAAGAAATACTATTTTCTAACCATTAGCGTGAGACTTTTTGCCACCACTTCAATAATATTAATAACATTCCCCTCACGCGTTCTGTATATCCATGTCATTTATGCCAATACGCGCAAAAAATCCAGCTTTTAATTTATATCTATCCCCTGCTTTGCTTGCTAAAATATCCTACATACTTAAAAATAAAATGCACACAACACAAGAGTGAAAGTGATTCGTTTTTGCATAACACATTGATAAAGGATACAATTACCCAAAGGATAAAAGCAATGAACCAAGAGACTACAGTTCTACAAGATGCTTTAGAGCACCTAGAAAAGGCACTTAGAACTTTAGAGATCACCATAATAAACCGCAATGCCGTTATTGATAAAAATAACGAATGGGAAGAAGAAATCCAACGAATGAATGCTGACCGCAGCCATCTTGCCCAAGCGCTTGACAAAGCTGAAGCCCAAATTGAACGCTTAGAGTCCGTAAACAAAGAAGTTTCCAAACGTCTTATTAAAGCAATGGAAACAATTCGTGTTGTTATTGATAGATAAAGGTTTGAATATATGGAAACTGTTTCCGTTACCATTGATGGTAAAGTTTATCGCATGGCTTGTGACAAAGGACAAGAACGTCGTCTTATTGCGCTTGCTGCTCAATTGGATCAATATATCACACATTTAAAAAACAATTTTGGTGAAATTGGCGACCATCGTTTATCGGTTATGGCTGGCATAATGATTATTGATGAAATGGAAGAAATAAAACGAGAAAATAAAAAATTACAAGAAGACTACAATACTCTTTTACGACTCCACAACGAAAGAGACCGCACCATGGGGAAAATTATGCGTGACACCACACAACGCATTGAAAATCTCACCAACCAATTGCTCAAAGATGATCAAAACTGCACAAACCTTCAAGAACAAGAACAGGAACAGGAAGATTTCTAAAAAGTACATCAGCGCGTAATAAACCAGAGATTTGACTTGTCCGCCACATCTCACAGGATAAAAATTCTTAAACCCACACCAGTGTGTAAACAGTCTGGTTTTTTATAGGAAGGATTCCAGCTACTCACGACTTATGGGATTAACTTAAACCTCAACAAGAAAGCCCTACCCTGAATATTTCACCTCCGCACAAACGCTTCCTATATCAAGGAGACTGCCTTATATCACCACATTTCAAATGAGATGTCTTTTAACCGCGCAATAAGATAACAAAATCAACATCATTGTAAAAAAATCATATAAATGACAACAGCAACAAACAAATAAAGCACCCTTCGAAAAAAAGAGCTATATTCATGTTCCCTATGAATGCATGCCCAAAAATCCTTGCCCCTTAGATAATATCAAGCAGATTCAATATATATTAAAAAATAACCTTATCTATTATACCGTAAAACACCGCTATTTGATACTATAAGCACCATGGAGTCTTTGCACCTGAGATGTCCATCCGATGAAACCCACCGAAAAGAACCGTATCATTTATAAACCAGCGTGAATTAAGTATTTTCATCCTTTAGAGCAGGAAAAAAGTCAAACCCGAAGAGTATGTTAATCTCATACAACCTCAAACATCATAAACAACAATAATAGCTCTTGAAAACATCCTCTACCGCTATTTTTATCCTTATAACAAATAATCCATATTTCTCTCCCCACCCCTCAAAATCTCCAAGCTTAATAAAAGAAAGAGCAAGTCGGCATCATCATTATAGTCAGCCCTCAATATTGCGATAGCCCCCTTGGCTCGTAAAACGATTCATAAGAGGTATTTTTGTACAGTTTTTACCCACATGTCCCACCCGCTTATGACGTACAAGCAAAGAGTTATGATTAACAAAACATAAATAAATTTAAGAGAATCTTACGGAATTCGGGGTTCTAATTCAAGTTTAATAACGATAAATTATCATTATAAATCAATATGTTGAAAATGCTTCGACAAAGCATATTTTAAAAACACATTCACCCATCACTTTTTCTCATAACATACCAGTACGATTTTTTAGGCACATAATTTTAATTTTATTCAATTCTGTTTGCAAAAGTTTAAAATGGGAAAAATTTCAAGGCTCTTATCCAAAAAGCGAAAGAATGAACTCTCATTATCAATAAACATCTCGTTCGTATAAACATCAATAAAGCAATCCCCAATCTGTCTCAATGAAATAAAAGGGGGCTCCCATTAAATGCCTACCGTAAAAGCAGTTTCCTCAGAACTAAAACAAAATCAACAGACAACATCACCGCATCTGCTCCCATCCCCAAACTGGACGACCTAACGCAATACCTTTCTATCTTACGATAGAAGATAAAAGAATAATGGGTCTATGGAGGCATTCACAAGAGGCGCACACCCGTTGTTTTTAAAGCCTGTTCAAAGGCGCATGAAAAAACACCATGCGTAAACGGCTCAAATCCCTTTCGTTCCATCTTGAGAGACAGAAGCAATACGCAAGAGATTTGTCGCACCGGGCGTTCCAAGAGGAACACCGGCTGTTACAAGGAAACGATCCCCTCCTTGGCAAAAGCCTTCCTGAAATGCAATGGCTGCTGCTCGATCAACCATATCTTCTAAATTGCGAGCATCTTGCGTGACCACACAATGAAGCCCCCAAACGAGAGCCAAACGCCTTGCTGTTTCCACAATGGGCGATAAAGCAATAATCGGTCTATTAGGGCGTTCACGAGAAGCGCGTACCCCCGTTGTTCCTGAAGCCGTATAGGCAACAATAGCTGCTAATTCAAGTGTTTCAGCAATCTGACGCGCGGCAAGAGAAATCGCATCTGTTCCTGTTGATTCTGGTGCTGGATGTTGTGCCCCAACCTGAGCGGCATAAGTATGATCTTGTTCGATTTGCCGCGCGATTCGGTCCATCATAAGCACAGCTTCTTCAGGATAGCGACCAGAAGCAGATTCAGCAGACAACATCACCGCATCTGTTCCTGCATAAACTGCTGTAGCAACATCCGACACTTCTGCGCGTGTGGGAACAGGAGATGTGATCATTGATTCGAGCATTTGTGTTGCCACCACAACCGGTTTTCCAGCTAAACGACAAGCTTTTATCAACTCCATCTGAAGTGCAGGGACCTTTTCCAGAGGCATTTCCACACCGAGATCACCCCGTGCAATCATAATACCATCGGAAATTTCAATAATCTTCTCTATATGCTCCAAGGCTTGAGGCTTTTCGATTTTAGCCATCAAAGACACCTTGCTTTTCATCAATCGACGCACCGCTATAATATCTTCTGGACGTTGAATAAAAGAAAGAGCAACCCAATCAACAGGCTGCTGTAAAAGAGCCTGAAGATCCTCCTTATCTTTTGACGTCATCGAATCAAAAGGCAAAATTGTATCGGGAAAACTGACACCCTTTCGATCAGAAATACGGGTTCCAGCAACCACGCGACACTGTATAGTATGACCATCACAAACTTGCGCACGCAGTTCCAGCCTTCCATCATCAATCAACAACCGATCCCCTGGTTTAACAGCCGAAAATACATCCTCATGAGGGAAAAAAACACGCTGTGCATCACCAAGAACATCGCGATTATCTAATGTAAAGCTTTGCCCAACACGCAAATCTTCTTGCCCCTTAGCAAAACGTCCCACACGCAGTTTTGGCCCCTGAAGATCCACCAAAATACCTATGGGGCGTCGAACTGTTTTTTCAACTTCTCGTATAGACTTGACCAAATCACCCAGCATATCACGATCAGTATGGCTCATATTAAGACGAAAAACGTCTGCCCCTGCCCTAAAAAGCTTCTCAATCATCAAACGAGAAAAAGAAGAAGGACCAAGAGTCGCAATAATTTTTACTTTACGTGCACGTTTCACGGTGGAGAATTTCCTGAAAGAGAAGGTATAACTGAATTGTTTAACAAAGACTCATCCGTCAACTGTACCATCCAACTGGTTTGATTTCCGGTATCGATCTCTTTAAATTCAGCCTTTTGATATCCTCGAGGGAAACAATCATGAACCCCTTGAATGGTAAATTGGCTATCTTGTACACACATGGTCACAGAGCCTGCCCAGTTCCCTTTTTTTTGTGCCCCTTCCGCATAAAAATAATAAAACCGTGAAGCAAGAGGCCCCTCAATTAAAGTTTTACATTCCGTCACTGGTACCGTCCACCAGCCTTCGCTCACCCACCCTGAAAATGTACGATATCCAAGAGCAACCCCTACAGACTGTTGGGTTGTATTACAAACTCTAAAGTCAGCTTTTGCAAAAACAACAAGGGGAAACAAGAGCAAAATGCTCAAGAGAAAAACTTTTAATCCTTTCTGAAACACCCAATATCGCTTTTTTAAAATCACAAAACTTCCTCTATAATGCCAAATTCTCAAAACAAATTACACATTTCTTTTTTTAAAGCTTTTCAAATCTAAAACGTATATTTTTATATTTTTCTTTTTATAGCCCTTTTATCAATGCATATATCTTAAAAATTTTACAAAATATTTAAAGTCAATTTGTAAAAAAGCTGTGTAGCTTGATTTACTTTTTGTTTTCAAGCTTTTTTAACATAAATTCGTCGTCGAAAAACAACTTAAAATATATAACTTGGAGAAAAATACAATGAACGATACAGTAACCGATCAAACACACGCTATATCCGTAAACCAATTACGCTCTTTTATCGAACGTATTGAACGACTAGAAGAAGAGAAAAAAACCATTTCTGATGATATTAAAGACGTTTACACTGAACTTAAAGGCTCTGGTTTTGATAGTAAAGCTGTTCGAAGCATTATACGGCTGCGTAAAAAAGAAGAGCATGAAAGAATGGAAGAAGAAGCAATCATTGAACTTTATAAAAATGCGCTTGGTATGAATTAAAACCATTGATAACATTGGAAATTTTCTTAAGAAAAGAAAATACAAAAAACAAATGAATGTATAAAAATTTCACCCAAACAATAAGCCGTTTGTGTAACTTGTAACGAGACTATCGGTCACAGAATACACAATATTGCAACAGCCCTCACATTTAAAAGGATTTATACAGAGAATTTTTATTCTTGTTCTTCAATAATTTTTATCCACATAAACCCTCACTTGTATGCCAACCTATGCCAACTCAGTTTGTGATGTGCAAGAGAGGTGTTTTTATGATTAAACATCAATAAATTTGAAATGAGAAAGTCTTCCGATATTGAGGACTCTCTTCAAATTGAAAAAAATGAATTATGATGATAAATCAATTTATTATCTACGAAAAGAAACATATGAAAGCGGTCAGCCGTTGAAATCCGCTAAACGAGAGTCTGAACTGTTTACAAAAGAAGAGGTGGTTAAGGATCTTCGTCTTTTAGGATAGGGAAAAGTGCAGCATATTTACACATTTGATAAAAAGACCCTTAACAAACTTTATTCGAATCTATTAACGGCCTCATAAAGATCATTGATTCGAGAGGTTAGAATATGATCTCTCCATTTTCCAGAAATCATCAAATAGTCTTTAGCATAGCCTTCTTTTTCAAAATGAAGGCGTTTTAATAAACGTTCGCTTTTTATGTTCTCAGGTCTATAATTTGCCATCACTCTATGCAGATGATAAATATGAAAGATATGGCGTATTAGAGCCGATAAACTCTCAAACATGAGACCTTTTCCTTGTTGTTTTTCATCAAGAGAAAAACCAAGATGACAGGCTTGAAAAACACCCCGAACCACATTTGTAAAATTCACAACACCGATGACTGTGTTTTCATTTTTTAATCGTACAGCATATCGATATGCTTGTCCCTGTGCGCTTTCATAAGCAAATGCATTGGCTCGTGTTTCCCAAGCTGTTAGGCTGTGGTAACCATCAGATCTAACAGGTTCAAAAGGACGCAGATGATTCGCATTACGGAGGAAATAAGAAGACAGTTCAGCTGCATCTTCTAAACCGATCAATGTGGAAACTGTTCGCTTTGTTTTAATTGCCATCATTTTCTCCTCCTAGAAATGTTGCAATAACACGTTGATTTATCTTAACAAATCATCATTTTTAAACTAAAATCATAACATCGAATACAGACAGCTTTCCTCATCACAACACTTCTCACGTTAGAATTAATAAGGATCATTTGCTTTTCCGTCATAAGTGGGGTTGGTGTATTTAGGATATAAGGTAAAGACAAGGGCATGTTTCTTACGAATGCTCTCAAATTCCAAAGGAGCTGCAAGCAACATTGGGGACTGGCAAGGTATGCAATGGAATTGGCGTACTTCCATATACGAAATTTTGAAAAAACTCACGGCAAAGGTAGTTTTGTTTCTTTGCCTTGTAAACGAAGAGCATGCTTGTTTTGCGCTACCATATCACTGCCCCCCGTATACAAATCCCAATAACCATCGCCTTGAAGTGCTATATGTTACAGTACGATCTAAAAGTCTCTACCATAACTCGTCAATAATACTCTTCCCGCTAAATCAGCCAAAAACTCTTGTAACAAATCAAAGAAAAGCGATGATGCAATACGAATTAAAATGCTTAGATATTAATATCTAAAACATTACCGTGAACACGCTTCCATTTCTTCGCGTAAAATTTCAAGTTCTAACCATTCTTCTTCTTTTTGTGTGCAAGTATTTTTCTTTTTTTCCAACGTTGTTGATAAACGTTCAAAACGCTCTTTATCACTGCGATAAAGGGCTGGATCAGAGAGTTCTTGCTCAATTTTTTTGATTTCGTCCTGTAAAACAGCAATTTCTTCAGGCAATTTTTCCAATGCATAAACCTGCTTATAAGACAATTTACCTCGTGTTTTTTTCTCCCGCCCTATCAAGCTACCATCTGTTGATGTGTCCTGCTTTGAAAGCTCTCCCGCATGAGATTTTGAAGGTGCTTTACGCTGCGATAATTCTGTTTTTTTGCGTTGTAAACGAAGAGCATGCTGGTTTTGCGCCATCATATCACTGTAGCCGCCCGCATACAAAACCCAATGACCATCACCTTGAGGTGCCAACATATGCGTTACAGTACGATCTAAAAAGTCTCTGTCATGGCTGACCAACAATACTGTCCCCGCAAAATCAGCAATAAATTCTTGCAACAAATCCAAAGTTTCCATATCCAAATCATTGGTCGGTTCATCAAGAATCAAAAAGTTTGCAGGACGCGAAAGAAGGCGTGCAAGCATGAGGCGTGCTCTTTCTCCCCCTGAAAATTCTTTAAGGGGTGTGCGTGCTTGTTCAGGCAAAAATAAAAAGTCTTTCATATAAGAAACGACATGCCGCTCCAGCCCGTTGATCACAAGAGTATCACCTCTTCCCCCCGTTAAATAATGAGCTAAAGTTTCTTCTTCATTTAAAATACGTTGCTGATCAAGCAATGCCATAGAGAGGTTATAGCCATGCCTCACCGTTCCGCTATCCACAGCTTCTTGCCCAATTAATGTAGAAAGGAGCGTTGTCTTTCCGATACCATTGGGCCCGACCAAACCGATTCGATCACCCCGCTGAATGCGCAAAGAGAAATCTTTCACGATAATGCGATCACCATAGGATTTTGAAATTTTCTTTGCTTCAAGCACCAATTGCCCAGAATCATGACTTTTCGCTGCTGACAAAAGTGCATTTCCCGGCTGCCCTTTATAGGTTTGATGACGCTGTCTTAAGTCTTTTAATTCGCCTAAGCGCCGTACATTACGCTTACGCCGTGCGCTCACGCCATAACGCAACCATTGCTCTTCACGAGCAATTTGGCGCCCCAATTTATGCTGTTCGATGGCTTCTTCTTCCAGTGCTTTATCACGCCAATTTTCAAACTCAGAAAAACGCTTTTCCAGCCTTTTGGTTGTGCCACGATCAAGCCATACCGTTGACCGCGTAACATTTTCTAAAAATCGCCGATCATGGGAAATCACCACAATCGCTGAACGCAAAGAAGCCAAAACAGCTTCCAGCCATTCAATAGTTGGTAAATCAAGATGATTGGTTGGTTCATCTAAGAACAAAATATCGGGCTTTGCAGCAATGGCCCGTAACAATGAAACACGCCGCTTTTCGCCTCCCGAAAGCGTTTCCAATTTTTCCGCCCCAGAAAACCCTAAATTTGTGCGAAGCGTATTGATCCACTGGACATCAGATGTATCGTCCAGCCCCGCTTCCATATAAGCATTAATATCTTCAAATCCTGAACAATCCGGATTTTGTGAGACATAACGGAGCGTTACTCGCGGGTGGCGAAAAATTTCGCCACCCTGAGGTTCTAATATTCCTGCGGCAATTTTTAATAAGGTCGATTTTCCACAACCATTACGGCCAACCAACGCAATACGCGCCCCCTGCTCAATCGATAAAGAAGCTTGATTGAGCAAAGGCGTTTTTCCAAAATTTAAGAAAATGCGGTCAAGCCGCAGAAGCGGCACCGCCATTAACGAACGCGGCGCGGACAAGGTGCTTTATACATCACCCCTCTTGCATCACGGTAAGCACACAATTGCCGTACAGGGACTCTCTGTCCACAAGGTGCTTGGTAAACATGCCCTCTACGACCACGATACGTGCACAATTGTGATGCCTGTCTTTGTTGTTTTCTTTGATTTGCAGCTGCACCTGTTACTGTTCCAGCCAAAGCACCAAATGCTGCACCGGTAAGTGCTGCTCCAGGCGTACTTCCAGCAATAGCAGTTCCAGCCAAAGCACCGATTGCTGCTCCTCCTACGCCATAACGTGCAACGCGTTCATCGTTTGTAGTACAAGCGACTGAACTGAAACCAATGGCTGAAACAACAGCCACTTTAAAAATTGATTTTAACATATCAAAACCTTTCCTTCTCAAGATCAATACATATATCGTTTATGTCGGCACTTCATCACTAGGCCCCCCCCTGCCTTATTCAAAATATATTGGAAGAGCTTTATGGAATAGGTACAGACGCTAACAATATAGCTTTTCCAGAACCTAAATGGCAAGAAAAGGTTCCACAAATACGGTTAGAAAGTGTTAAAGAAGAGCCAAATGACACATTTTTGTCACAAATTGGCCATTTTACCCCTTTAAGAGTTAAACTTTTTAAATCAGAAAAACCGATAATACTAAACAAACATCCCTTAGGCAAATCATACGAACAAGGTTTTGACAAAACCGGCCAACCTTCTTCCAAACCGCTTGTCAACAACACTGAAATACCCCTTTCAGCCATCATCAACGCTTGCGTCATATGAGAAAGGCTATGATCACTTCGCTCCCCTCCCAAAGCACCACACAAAATAAGCTTTTTAGCGCCATTTTGCAGCGCTCTTTCACATGCCAGAGCACTATCTGTCATATCTTTATCAGAGGGAAAAACTTCACGCGGAACATGACTATATTGACGTATTAAGTTCTCATCTGATGAATCAAAGTCCCCTAACCACAACTCAGGCGTCACATTAAGCGCTGCCGCATGACGCATACCACCATCAGCAGCAATTACCCGACTGTTTTGAATTTGATTAAGCAAACGATCAGTGATATGAACATCCCCATTTAATAATATCGTAAATGTTGTCATGCCATACTTTGCCTTTCACAAAATTTTCTTTACAGTGCATCTTTTTATAAGTGAGAGTCATTTTTTATAAACAAAAAGCGTGATATAGCCAAACGAATCCTTATTCTTAATGCCTTTTTTAAAGAAACATACGATACAAAGATACAAATGCAATTTGCCAAATTACTCCGCAGAAATAATGTACACCATGGTCCAACGCACCCCATTTTTCACCGCAATTTTCTTTTTCGCTCTTGCCTGTATAAAGCAACTTTCATAAGTCTAACGTTTCTCCTTTCAGCTTGTCATACACCCTTTTCTCAAAATGATAGGTTTTCTTCCACTTCTTCTAAAACGATCAAACGTACCAACAACCACAATATCTATGTCACATTAAGCGCTCTGCAACACCCACGTATTTTGCAAATGTATGGTGGCGCTTATCATGATGCAAAACTTGAACACCTTTTAGCAAAGATTGTCCGTAAACTAGCAGTTGCATCCCATAGTTCTCATCAAAGCTATTCTGTAACAATTTTAAACTCAGAAACTATCAACGCTTTTGCGCTCCCCAACGGCTCGATCTACATCACTCGTGGTATGCTGGCATTAGCCAATGATTCTTCAGAAGTTGCAGCCATTTTAGCCCATGAGATAGCACATATCAGAGCCAATCATGGCATTTTACGCCTGCAAAAAGAAGCCCAATTAAAGATGACCAATCACATGTCTTCACGTCTTCTTTCTTCTATTGGCAAAAAACTTCATAACCCTATGCAAAACAAGCAACAACTCGCGCAATTTTCCCGCAATCAAGAGCTGGAAGCTGATTCCCTTGCACTCGAAATGCTCCAACAATCAGGATATGATCCATTTGCTTCACCGCGCTTTCTTCAAACAATGGAAGCCTACAGTGCTTTGCGTAATATCTCTGGCACCCAAAATGCCTCTCTAGATTTTTTAGCCTCCCACCCAACTACCCCTCAACGCATTCGGCTTGCGATAGAAAAAGCGCGTAAAATCAGTAAAGGGAATAGTAAAATATCCGATCATGATTCTTTTCTCAAAAGCATTGATGGCATAATTTTTGGAGGAGGCTTTTATACAGGTTTTGTACGAGGCAACCAATTTATTCACCCACAATTGCGCATAGCTTTTTCTGTTCCAAACAATTTTACAATAGAACATTCAGCACATACTGTTTGGGCCAGTGGACCAGATAAAATTGCGATTCGTTTTGATGCTATTCCACATCCTGCTGAAATATCTGCGAGTGATTATTTGAAAAGCGGCTGGATTATCGGTCTAGATCAATCATCTATCCGCCCCATCACAATTCAAGGGCTCCCCAATCAAGAATTTATGCGCCAAGAATCCCAAAGCCAAAGTTTACTTGGAGCGCGGGCCCATGCTACCAATGATCAATGGCAATTTGATGTGATTGTCATTCCATTCAACAACCACATCTTTCGTTTTTTGACGGCCGCTCCACATAATTCTCGAAATTTTGCAGAGGTTGCCCAAAAAACGCTACAAAGCTTTCATTCTCTTTCATCTTCACAGTTAAAAAAATTGCAGCCCTTAAAAATCCGTGTTGTCCGTGTTAAACAAGGAGAAACCGTTGCCAATCTTGCAGATAAAATGCAATACACACCATATAAAGAAAAACTCTTTCGCATCCTCAACGCCCTCTCACCAACGCAAACTTTACCCGCAGGTACAAAAGTGAAAATTATTACAGAATAAGCCTTTTTTCTCATCCGTTACAGTTTTGATTCTTTTCTGTCTGTATCACGCCCTCCCCCTTAAAGCATATTCGAAAATAAAGAGGAACACTTTAAAATCCAACTTCATCATGCCTTTATCCTCCGTTTGATATATATTTCCTCCAACTAACAGCCCCCTATCTTCCTCTGTTTATCAGTAGCGCTCCCAAGGAGGCATATTCCTAAACAAATTCGGCCATCCCCTAAAACTGACTTTATCATATTCTCATATGCCCCCACTTAATACATTCTCTTTCCTCCCCCCCCAAAGCCTTTCACTGCTTATATATCGTAAGCGTCTTCTGAATGAACCGTAAGGAGAGCAGAACGCAATTTTTGCAAAGCCCTAGCTTCAATTTGACGCACGCGCTCTTTCGAGATTCCTAACTTTTCACCTAAAACTTCGAGAGTCGCCCCCTCTTCATTTAAGCGACGAAAGCGAATAATTTCCAACTCCCGTTCGTTGAGAATTTGCAACGCATCGTAAAGCCATTGTGTACGCCGTTGACCATCAATGACTTGCTCAATTAAAGCATCAGGAAGAGGACTATCATCCACCAAAACATCCATCTTAGCAATGGGATTATCACTATTCTCAGAAACAGAAACACTCAAGGAATTATCAGAACTGGAAAAACGAAAATCCATCGTTTCAACATCGCGCACGGAAACACCGAGTTTTTCAGCGATTGTGCGAAAAATATCCTGTTTTGACAAAGCACTATCATCTTGTATCAGTTTTGCACGCAAACGCCGAAGATTAAAGAAAAGTGCTTTTTGCGAAGAACTCGTTCCCCCTCGAACGATTGACCAATTTCGCAAAATATAATCTTGAATAGAAGCGCGTATCCACCACGTTGCATATGTTGAAAAACGCACTTCCCGATCAGGTTCAAAACGTGCAGCTGCTTCCAATAGTCCCACATACCCTTCTTGTACCAAATCCCCCAAAGGCATTTTGAAACGTTTAAAGCGATTAGCAATAGCAATCACTAAACGCATATGAGCCGCTGCAATTTGATGCATGGCATCATCATCACGTTTGTCTTTCCACCGCAGAGCCAAATCATGCTCTTTTTGTCGTTCAAGATAAGGTGCTTGCATAGCAGAACGCATCATATTACGTCCTAAGCTTTTGTCTGCATCGCTATAATTTTTGCTGCTTTTATAAACAGCATTTGAAAGATTACCCATAATAACCCCTTGCGATTAAAATTATCAAAATTGATTTGGCAACGACATCATTGTTCTTCGCTTAAAAAGAACGCAAAAGTTGTTAACTTCTGTGACCACTACTTTAACGTGTAATTTTATAATCGCAATTGTTTTTTTTACTGTCATGGTAAAACTTCTTGACATAAGACACAATTTCACCTGCAAAATGCCTTTACAATATGCCTTTTAGCCTATGAAATATTTGAAAAAACTTTCTCTTCACTTTTCATGACAAAACAGCAAAAAAATAAAGTGATCATGCAAAAGAAATGCCGTTTTTTGATAACCGGTTCCGTTTCCTTTTAAATTGAAGAATTTATTTATGCTTTTAGCTTTACAATACAACTAATAAGTGTAATTTGCAAATATAAAGCATCCAAACTGAATGAAAACTGAATGAAAAAAGAATCATTCAAGTTTTAAAGGCGCAAAGAAACAGCAAAAAATGACAAGAGTGATTGAAGCAAACGCAACAAACGTGTTAAAGAAAGAGCACCATTATGAAATTGTCGCAAAAAGCTTTTGACCAGTGTCACACTGAGAAAGAAAATGATCATGGATAGCAAGATTGTTCAACAGAATGAGATTCTTCAAGATGATATTCTCATTGAAAAACACGGAAGGGGTAAATTTGAAGGTTTTCGTTTTTATGCCAACAAAAACAGTACCGATCAAATAGCTGAGAAGCAAATTTCAACAGAGAATGAGAATTTGATTCTTGCTTTTTCCAAACGCGCGACACGTTTTTGTGCTTCTGCAAATGGAGATTTTACCCTCAGTTCTGATGGAATTGTGCGCTGGATTGGTCAACCCGTAGGACAACTTGTAGCAACAGAAGATTTTTTTAAACCAAAACTGATTGTTTTAGCAGATGAACAACTCACGGGAGAATCCCGCAATAACGTTGTGAAACGATTAGAACGCTTTGTCACCTTTCATTTTGAAACAACTTTAAAACCCCTGTTTGATTTGCGCAATGCTGATAATTTAACGGATTCAACAAACAGTCTTGCTTTACAACTTTTTAACTCTTTAGGGATTTTACCACGCCGCGAAGTCTTAGACATTGTCAAAAACCTTGCGCAAGAATCACGTGCCGTTCTTCGGCGTCTAGGCGTGCGTTTTGGCGCTTTTCATATCTATGTTGCCGGAATGCTTAAACCTGCTCCGGTTCAAGCCATTACTCTCCTGTGGAATCTTCAAAATGCGGGACAAGATCAAACTGGTTTGGGTGAAATTTTTTCAGCATTATCTGCTGGTCGAACCTCTTTGATGGTTGACCCTACCTATAACCGCCAATTTTATCAATTAGCCGGCTACCGAATCTTAGGGCAACGTGCTGTACGGATTGATATTTTAGAACGTCTTGCCAATCTCATCCGCCCCGCACTTCATTGGAAACAAGGAAGTGATCCCAGACCCGATGGAGCCTATGATGGCAAAAGTTTTTTTGTTACACCAGCCATGATGTCCATTCTTGGGGCCAATGGAAACGATATGGAAGAAATCCTCAAAGGACTTGGTTATCAATCGTACAGCATAAGCAATACTGTTTTTGAACAAAATCTCTTTGCACACCAAGCCTCTTCCCCTGTCAATAGGGCAATGCAAGATGTTCCTGCAGCAGAATGCGTTGGAAGTCAATGGCAAACAGTAAGCGATTTAGAAACAACACGAGAAGAAAAAAATACCTCATTCCCAAACACTTCATCCTCTGGTATTGAAAAACATCTCCATAAAACCAATCGTTTACCAGCAGCTGAACCTGTTGGGAATTTTGCCAAATCCCCTCGCTCTACAGAAGAAGATAAAGTTATTTTGTTATGGCATTATAAGCATCAATTTCCCCACCATGCACAAAAAAAACGTGATAAATTAGGAAATAAGTGGCAAAATAAATCGAAGAACGCTGTAAAAAAAGCGGAATACAAAAATGAAAATTCCCCTCAAGAAGCACCATCACAAGCAAAACGCTCTCATAAGTTCCACAAATCCCAAGGGAAACATGCAAATCATAAGCCCTTTCAAAAAGAAAAGCGCCTTAATCCTGATTCACCTTTTGCGAAACTAGCTGTACTACGCGATCAACTCACCAATCATAAAAACACGCACACACTTTCCTCTAAAGAGAATTAAAGTAACAAATGGAGTTTGATCTTGACCCACGTAGTAACCGACAACTGCATTCACTGCAAATATACGGATTGCGTTGAAGTCTGCCCAGTTGATTGTTTTTATGAAGGGGAAAATATGCTTGTTATTCACCCCGATGAATGCATCGATTGTGGTGTTTGCGTGCCAGAATGCCCAGCAGAAGCGATTTTACCTGATACAGAACCAGGATTAGAAAAGTGGTTAGAACTCAATCTTCATTATGCAAACAAATGGCCTAATCTAACCACCAAAAAAGATCCTCTTCCTCAAGCAAAAGAAATGGATGGTGTTCCAAATAAATTAGAAAAGTATTTTTCAGAAAATCCAGGAAGTGGCGAAGAGTAATGATAAAGTGTACACTCTCCTCCTTCAACGATTGAAAGACTTCTCTTGTAAAAATAAAAAATCCTTAAGCGAAATGATTGATTCTTTTAAATTTTGATGTTAGTGTTATTTTAACATGATCATCTTTCTAAGTATTTTTCTTTGCTTGTTATAGTAAAGCGGTGTATTTTTTTTTGATTTAAAAGTACTCGGCTTTTATGCTCACTTAATTGGTACAATATACTTGGTTAAAGAAAACTCAACCCTCAGGTTTATAACCTGTTTTCCGATACATTTGTTGATCATAAGGGAGTAAACTAAAATATGGCATCCCAACATGGAACGTCTTCCAAGACCAAAGAATTTGCAACCTCTGAATATATCGTCTACCCTACGCATGGAGTAGGACAAATTATAGCGATTGAAGATCAAGAAGTTGCAGGACATAAATTAAAACTTTTTGTCATTCATTTCGCGAAAGATAAGATGGATGTCAAAGTCCCCATTGCAAAAGCCCTTTCCGTTGGAATGCGTAAATTATCTGCTAGTGATTCTGTCGAACGTGCCTTAAAAGTTTTACGTGGAAAAGCACGCGTTAAACGGACCATGTGGTCACGTCGTGCACAAGAATATGATGCTAAAATCAACTCAGGAGATCTTATTTGTATCGCCGAAGTGGTCCGTGATCTTTTCCGCTCTAATCTACAGCCTGAACAATCTTACTCTGAGCGCCAACTTTATACAGCTGCTCTTGAAAGAATGGCCCGTGAAATTGCGGTTATCAATAGTCTTTCTGAAACAGAAGCTATCAATCTCATAGAGATGCATCTCTCCAACAAGCCGGAACGCGAGTTTAAAACTGAGAGAGAAGAAACAGATGAAAACAGTAAAGCTGTCTACGCTGCATAATACACTCTTTCATCATAATGATGATATTTCGATAAAACCAGCGAAAAGCTGGTTTTATTTTTTAACATCCTCTCTGCCCTTAAGGACAAAGTTTCTTAACCAGCGCCAATCTATAAACAATCTAACTTTTCGACAAATTCCTCCTCCTTATTTTCTTTCTTCATAGATAACAAACTGATTAATCATCATAATCTAGCATTATTCATATTAAATTAGAATCTTGAATATGGTAAGATTACTCATTTCAAATTGCTCTCATGTTGAATTAATCAAATCACTTGCTTGTCAATCACAAGCGGAGCTGATCTGTGGGTAAAAACTGTACAAAAAGAGTGAGACACTGTCTCAAGCACCAAAGGATATACCAACATTGGAATCTGGCAAGATGTGTAAGGGCAGGGCTTGCTTTTTTATTAAGCGTAAAGATCATAGTGCCGTTTATACACTACACCGAAACTTTACCATTTACCCCCTTCTACAAAACCATTGGAACATTCAAAAACACCGTCATAAAATGGATGCCACAAATATTGAAAAATATTCCTTTTAAAAAAAGCGTGACAGTACAACATAAGCATATTTTGTCTTGGGCACTCTATTTTGCATGAGAAGCATTCCCCCCATTAAAAAACGCGATAAAAAAAGCATGAACTAAAACCATCATCTCCATTCTGTAAAAGGCATTCCAAATACTTTTGAAAGCTGTAAAATTAACTTAAAAAATAACAATAAAAATGAACGTTAGCATTGCCCCTTTCAATTTCATATTTTTCCCAAATGAGGTTTCTCATTTCAGAGATTACGAGATATACGCAATATTCTTACTCCAATCGAACACAAAAAATCTAGAATGATTCATAGAACTCTTAAAAGTCTCAATCTCTGTTTCAAACAGACCGCTAAAGATTGGATATTCTCAGCAGGGATTGTCCATATAGCATCTTCAATCTGATCTTCACGAATATGACGCAAAGGATTGCTACGAACGCCTGTCAGGATAAGCAAACGCAAAGCCAGTCGTGTTATGGTGTTTTACAGAGTAACTGAATAAAGGCAGGAACATCTTTCCAATCCATGGCTAGTCTATTAGTGGTTTTATGACGTTGCTTACCTTAAGAGTGCGCGTGCTTTTTCCGTTGCTTGTAAATCAACATCCAAACCCTAATGCAACCGCATGTTTAAGACAAAGATTAAGACGCTTCAGTGCTGTCTGAGCTGTTCCAGCTTTTGCATACCAAATGGGAGAAAGCGTATTGCGTATCTCAATTTGCGTAATCTCTGAAACAGGCAGACAGCCTAATTTAGGGAGAATATAAAGGCGTAAGGGTAAAAACCAATCCAAGCTTTACCACCTCTTTTTAATTCAGCTTTACGACTTTCAAATGCATCTAAAGCAATGTTTTTTAAATAATGAAGATTACGCATTGCCTCACGCTTTTGTTCATCGCGTTCTTTAATGGAGTCACGCCCCTCACGTAAAACAGCACCCCACCCAATTGCCAATTCACGGGCTTGTTTTAAAGAAACATCTCTCAAGGCCCCCCCAAATGCCCATTTCGCGGCCCCCGTGAAAGGTATAACGGTAAATCCATTGACCACCCCCATCTCTTACGTTTGTGAAGAAGCAAGCCAGCACATCATTATATTTTCCAGCTCGTGGGTGTTACGACAGCCCTTGGCTTTTAAGACTCTTCATAAGAACCATTTTTAGTTCTTTCTTATACAAATTTTATCCACACACTCATCCCACTTGTGACGTGCAAGCAAGCGGTTTTGATTAATTTTAGATAGAGCGATTTGAAATGAGTGAATCTTACGTTATTCGGGGTTCTAATTCAATATGAAAAACAATGAATTATATATATAAATCAATATGTTGTCTAGTGATGAACAGATAACAAAAAAATCATAAACTTAGGTAAGAAACACTATAAAATCATTCATAAACCAGCTATGAACTGGAGAATCGTACCGGCTTTGATAAAATACTTTGCTCACCCCCACACATAACATATTTGGTTTTAAGTTTACTTATTTTTACAAGCTGTTCGCAACAAATCCCTTATATTCACAAAAAT
Source organism: Bartonella sp. AP7XZML (assembly GCF_042195745.1). Taxonomy (NCBI): domain Bacteria; kingdom Pseudomonadati; phylum Pseudomonadota; class Alphaproteobacteria; order Hyphomicrobiales; family Bartonellaceae; genus Bartonella; species Bartonella sp. AP7XZML. Next base: position 64,921 of record NZ_JBHIOT010000101.1, on the reverse strand, counting down.
AAGAAAAATATATAGACAATTCTTAGTTCAAAAACATGAAAATACAGCGTGATATTCATAGAAAAGTCTCATATACCTTTATCATAAAAAGCACTAAAGGTTATTGAATGTGTACACCTTCTGTCTTGTAACGGTTTTCTCTTTTCTGCTCATAAGAAAGCACGCTAGCATCAGCATACACTTAACCCCAATATTACAACAATTCTTACATTTGAAAATATTCATTATAAACATTTTTCCTTTTTTATAGAGTTTTCACCCACATGCCAGCCCCACTTGTGACCGGAAAGCAAGTGATTGTCATTGATTCAACATAGGGAAAAATTTGAAATGAGAAAATCCTACGATAGACCTTCCATTCAAGGCGCAAAACAACAAATGATCTTTATAAATCAATGTGATGTCGATCTCTATTTTTTTAAGGAGAATCACATGTCACAATGTAAGCCTATAGACAAAACATTGCCTAAAATATTCTCATAAAAAACACCGGTATACTTAAAGCCTTACATGGGTCAACCGCCTTAAACAACGATATTTTACGGTCTAATAGGATTCCCTCTAAAGTAAGTAAAAATTAAGTGCGATACAAAATGATCCCATTACTGAGCTAACTTATATCAATACTCAAGCTCTTAACGAAACCATCATAAAAGACACTGACACAAGTAGTCCTTTATAGCCTCTCAAGAAAAAGCAAAAAACGCATCTTACCCAATGCATTCACTAATGAATCAAGAGAAGCTTACTACTTGAAAAGAGATAAAATGCTAAAGTTTAATCCCTAAAACGGAACACCCGCGACATATTCCCTTTCCCACATCAATAGAAGGCGACGCAAGGGAATCTCAATACTCATCTTAAAGCGAAAATGCACGCCCCAAACGTGCATTCACTAATGAATCAAAGGAAGCTTACTACTGGAAAAGAAATAAAACGCTCAGTCTTTAACCACTAAAACGGAACGTCCGCGATACATTCCCGTTTTCAAATCAATGTGATGAGGACGACGTAATTCACCAGAATTTTTATCTTCGATATAAGTCGGCGCCTTCAGAGCATCAGCCGAACGGCGCATGCCCCTCTTCGCTGGAGAGGTTTTTCGTTTAGGTACAGCCATAAAAAGACACTCCAAATCCATTAAAACAGAAAAAGCAATGTCAAAAATGACAATGCTTCATTTAAAACACCATAAAATTTGAGGATATTATACACTGATAAAAAAGAAGAGGCAATGTCAAAATAATCCTCCTCTTACTAAAAATGACCTTCTTGTTATCAAAAATGGTGTCACAATAATCAAATGAATATCAAAAACATTGCAAAATTTGACAATTTTATACACCAATGAAAGCTTTTTTATAAGACCTTCATTCAATTTTTATTTGGTTTAAAAAGGGATTTGCGCATACAGTAGAGATACAGATAAAAAGAGAAGTTGATTTTTAATAAAAAACGACGCCAATTTATGAAAACAAGAAAAAGCGACAACCTTTCTCTTTAAACTTCATAATTTCATTTTTGTAAAAACAAAGGAAGCAAGAATGCACGAATTTACCACCCTTCTTGCAAAATATGGAAACACCGTTGAAAAGCGGCTTGATACGCTGTTAAGTGATCAAATCCAAAATGGTGAAATTTCACGCCCTAAAAACTTAATCAAAGCCATGCGCTATGGTATGCTGAACGGTGGAAAACGCTTGCGTCCTTTTCTTGTGATTCAAAGTGCTGCACTTTTTGATATCCCCATAGAACATTCTCTTGATGTTGCATGTGCCTTAGAATGTATCCATTGTTATTCGCTCATTCATGATGATCTTCCCGCTATGGATAACGATATACTCCGGCGTGGAAAACCCACCGTCCATATAGCATTTGACGAAGCAACAGCAATTCTAGCAGGCAATGCTCTCTTAACATTTGCCTTTGAAATCATTGCCCATAAAGCTAGTACTTTATCTACAGATATTAGAATCAAGCTGATCACGTCTCTTGCACAATCGGCAGGACTTGGCGGTATGTTAGGTGGACAAATGCTGGACCTTGAAGCTGAAAAAAGACCGCAAGGAAGTACTGACATCATCACTCTACAACACATGAAAACAGCAGCCCTGATAAGTTTTGCTTGCCAAGCAGGCGCCATCATTGGCAATGCGTCCAAAGAATTAACCGAAAAGCTTACTGATTTTGGTACATATCTTGGTTTAGCCTTTCAATTAACCGATGACCTTCTTGACGTCACCGCCAACACGCAAACCCTAGGAAAAACGGCAGGGAAAGATGAAACGGCACAAAAAGCCACTTTTGTTCACCTTTATGGCATTGAAGAAACCCAAAAAAAGCGAGATACACTCATCAGTAAAGCAGAAGCATTCTTACATCCTTTTGGCGCTAAAGCTCTCCCCCTCCAACAAGCTGCACACTTTAGTGCAATACGCAAAAATTAAACTTCATCCGCCCTATTGCACATAGTGTAAACCATCATCTTTGTTAAATGCATAATAGACTTTTCAAAGAAACATTACCATTAATCCCCATTATAATCCTTATCATGAAATGGATGCGACAAATCTTGAGAGGAATTTCATTAAAACAAGCGCCGTGAATTTATAACACAAGTGCATTCTGGATATCCTATTTTGCATGAAAAATGCCTTCCATTAAAGACTAAAAGAAACAAAATGTAAAACAATGCGTAATCACCATGTTTTAAAAGATATTACAGTGGGTAGTGGGTGCTTTAAAGCCGAATAAAAAACAACCGGAAAGAGGAAAACTCGTTTTCTCCTTTATGTCTTTAATCTTCTAACGATAAGGCAAAAATAAACAGAATAAGTATACAACAAGGCATTTTATAAACCCGCAAAAAACAATAAAAGAAGTACGATGCCCTCAATAGAGAGTCGTAATTTTTATGCCTTTCCACGCTATCTTGTTGTAAAAGATCAAATATGGTCACATTCTGTAAATTCACTCGTGTATTGCTTGCTCTCTAAAAACACTTTTACAAAAGTGCTCGTTGTTTAGTTTAAGCATTATTTTTTTGAAGCTCGTATTTAAAATATCAGAAAAAATGAACATAATGGCTATTTTGATTTTTATGCCACCCTCAAAGAACAAAGTCTTTTAATACAATCTGCTCTGTAAACAGTCTAGTGTCCTACCGAGTAGGTTTCTCTCGCTTTCCACACATGCGATTCACTTAAACTAAAGACGCGATAAGCAAGACTTAAGAATATTCACCATGTACTTCTTAAAATACTTAATGTATCAAACAAGATACCTTCACCACCCCTCAAATGACAGTATGTTACGGCATAACAGGATAAATAAAACCACTAATTTCAATAGAACGAAAGACCAAAGCAGTATTATTACTGATCTCTCTTTTCTTAAGCTGGAAAGATATAACACATTGATTTATAATGATAATTCGCGGTTATTCAACTTGAATAAGAACCCTGAATACCGTAAGATTCTTTCATTTCAAATCTGTGTATATTGAATCAATAAAAATCACTTGCTTGCACCTCAAAAACAGAGAGAGCCGCGTAGGGCAAAACATCAAAGAAAAGACTAAAAAAATGCCTCTTATGAACCGTCTTAAAAGCCAAGGGCTGTCGCAACATTAGGGGCTAGCAAAGTGAATGATTGTGTCGGCATGCTCCTTCAAAAGCAGAAACATTTTTATTTACAAAAGTGTGTAAAACTTCAATTTAATAATAATCATGATCACTGTACAACTTTAATTCATCACGCCCTTTATCTCGTTTATTCAATTATCACATAAAAAGAGAATTGATAAGATTAAACAGAGAATGATCTTTGCAACAGAAAGATAAAAAAGTCCTTATTATTATATATAATAGCGCAATCTAATTTGTGATAAGTCGTTTTTTCAATCCAAGTGCAAATTTCCTCCTTTAAGTGCAATTTTCTTATTAAGATGAAAAGCATCATTGTAAGTGAACCTATGCCCGTTGTAAAAGCTGGAAAATATGTCCACCTTTTGATGACCATAATAAAAAAATATGCAACATGGATAAGAAAATGCCGCAATTATCAAGAGTATTATAGCCATTGAATATCCTTCGAGAGAATTTTTCTCATTATCCATTCAATGTCATTTGTAAATTCTTCTTGGTTTCATCATGTCATATATCGTGTTTAGCTCTATGCAAAAACGCGCTATCTGTTTAACATTTTCATCATCACCGGTCCTCATACTCGACACGAGATCAATCATTTGTGTTTCGAAACTCATGCCATTTTCACTTGAAGAATTAAGAAACTTTTTCGCGTAATCAATCATGGGGTCGGTAGAATTCATAGACATATTATAGGCCCAAATAAAATCGCTTTCTCTCCAGTTATAGTCATTACGCAAACTGCTTATGACATTGAGTAACATATCTGCTGATATCCATTCATTATAATCACCACGCAATAAATTAACAAAACGTCCACATAAAACAATCAGTATGTGACGATGCCGTATAATGTCAAACTTTGGTACGATATTCTGATAGCCATGGCTGTATACAAATTTTTTTGCTTGTTCATGCTTTTGAAAATGTTCAAAAGCGCCGTAATTTTCACTGATATATTTTTCGTAAAGTCTATCGTACTGTTCTAGACTATCCACGCGCGTACATCCCACCAATACAAATACAGAAAAAAGAGTTATCAATGTTACAACACGCGTTATGGATAACGATTTCATTGCTTTACCTTTTAATGACCATAATTTGTACGGCTTAACAGATTCCTATCAAATATATTAATATATGCTGTTTTCTTGTGGCTTATTTGTAGCAAATTGTACTCAACAATATTTCTGTACTTGGTTTTATTCCCTCTCAAAGAGGGGGGATGTCATTCAAAGTTTCCATAGATAAGTTTATTATCTGGATCAGAAATTTTCTAACATCAGAAAATACAGAGCTAACGCCACAATCAAAGAGAAAATACTCAAAAATGAGAATGTACAACGTAAAAAATTATCTCAACAAGATAATTGATATTTTAAAGAAAACAGCAATAAAACGCGTTAAATATATCAACAATAAAATCAGTCATGAGGAAAGCCTATTTGAACAGGCTATAAATTGTCCGACTGCTTAAATTAGCTCTAATGAGATAAAGTGTTACCAGTAAGGAACCAATGAAAATGAGAAAACTGCTCCATCACCATTCCTTAATAAGTATATAATCCGGCACAATCATGTTCTTTATCAGCGTCCAATCTTGTCAGCAACCCTTTGTGTAATATTCATGAGCAGCATTTTTATTTCTTTTGTAATGATTGTTATGCCATTTTAATGATTATTATGCCAAGCCCACTTATAACGTACAAGCAGATGACTTTGATTGCTTCAACATACATAGATTTTAAATAAGAATAACTGAGACTATTCAGTCTTTCTCATTCAACATGCAAAAACAACGATGCGCCTTAATAAATCAAAGCCTTGCCCCACTATGAAATCCTATAAAACACGTATCGTAATAAGTTAATATTCTCACTGAACTTTTTTGAGAGTTCCTTCTAAAAAAAATACTGCTAACAAGTAAATCAATAAATAAATAGCAAAAATATAAACGAGTGAGAAAAAGCCAAATATATTGACCATATACGCACTCATGTAAAAAAATACCAATAAGCTAAATCTCCCAACAGTTGACAAGAAAGATTCATATGTAGCCCTGAAATAATCACTAATACTATCATGCAAAACAACTTCTACACGAAGATATGTATACTTAATGAGATAAAAAATCATACAGACTAAAATGACAGCCATTTCTTTTCTTGGTTCAAAGAAAGCAACGGTAAAAATCAGTGAAGCCGAAAGAAACAACAGTAAAATAAAATTCACTCTTTCACTTAGTTTTGTAAAGAGAAGACTAGCCAAGAGCTGAGAGAACAATATAAGTGAAAATGTCACACCAAGATCAAAATAAGTGACATTAATATTATGATCTTTAAATATCCACTGCCAATACTGCGAGAATATATTGAAAAAGATCAATGAAAAATAAAAGCATAAAGAGATATAAGGAACTTTAATAAAAATAGATAACATCTCCTTAGCTTCACAAATGAGAGAATTCGCTTTATTTGGTTTTTTCTCCCCCTTCAAGTCATCAAGAAAAAACAAACCAAATAGTGTTGTCATCAACATTAAAAACGCCGCGATATACCATATATATTGGCTAGAATAATCAGCAAAATATGCCCCGATTAAACTGAATATAAACATGCCGATGTAATTATATTGAGAGCTGGAACCAAGCACTTTTTTAGTCGATGTCAATTTTTCTTTTGCATATTGAACAAGTAAAGCATTATAGGCTCCAGCAATTAATGTCAGCGATAAGGCATTAAAAGTTTCTGCCAAAAGAAAACCATAAAAGCTTGTAGAAAATCCCATGAGAAAGAGCCATGTAGCAGCAAAAGCCGCTGCCAAAACGATCGATATTTTATAACTTTTTCGATCAGCAAAATATCCCAGAGGAATATCGGTAACCATCATAATAAAAGCCTGAAACGACTTAATGATCCCAATATCAATAAGCGTTAAGCCTTTTTCAAGCATATAAAAGACAATAAAGGCGCCGGTTAAAATCCTTATACCGTTAAATAAAAAGCCAAACGCTAATATACTTGTCATGCACTCCCCCCAATAACGCCAAAAAAGGCACCCGTATACATCATTTTATATCAATATAAAAGCTTACATTTTACGACAAATAGGACTATAATCGCTATAAGGATTTCTAATCCTATCAATTTGATACCCCAAAAAATGCTGGGAAAATGCCTGAAAAATCAATAAACAATGTTCTTTCTATAATTTGATATTTGAAGAATCCGTTAAATATTTTACTGTCTCAAGAGCAGCCAAAAACCAGCAACAACATTTACGGATCTATTTAAAGTATTCATATCGTTTTGCTTAATAGTCTTAACACACTCAAACTCATTAATATCCTTCATAAGCTTCTGATTCTAAAACAGGCATATCATCTGGTTTTACCTAAAATAATAAGCAACCAACAACAGTATTGACCATAGCTAAAGCAGCAGCATACAACAGCACCATCTTCACATTGAAGACAGCTTGTTTTAAAAAAACGACACACCCTTTTTACTTCAACCTTATGCGATTTTTACCTCAACCTTGCCCAAAGCGTGTATGAATATAATCACTCAAAAGCGCTTCAAATTCTTCAGCAATGTGATCACCCCGCAAAGTTTTTACCTTTTGTCCCTCAATAAAAACAGGTGCCGCAGGACTTTCCCCCACTCCAGGCAAAGAGATTCCAATATCCGCATGCTTTGACTCCCCCGGTCCATTGACGATACATCCCATCACAGCAACCTTCAAGCTTTCAACGCCAGGGTATTTTTCACGCCAAACAGGCATATTTTTGTATAAATCTGCTTCAATTTTTTGTGCCAATTGTTGAAAGACCGTTGAGGTTGTGCGCCCACAACCAGGACAAGCCGCAACAACAGGCAAAAATTGCCGAAACCCCATCACTTGCAAAAGTTCTTGCCCCACCTTTACTTCTCGTGTCCGATCACCACCAGGTTTTGGTGTTAAGGAAATTCGTATCGTATCACCAATCCCTTGCTGTAATAAAATACCCAAAGCCACCGAAGAAGCAACAATGCCCTTTGTTCCCATCCCAGCTTCCGTTAATCCCAAATGAAGAGCATAATCACAACGCACCGCCAAGGTGGTATAAACAGCAATAAGATCTTGGACATCACTCACTTTAGCAGAAAGAATAATTTTATCACGTCCCAATCCCATCTCTTCAGCCCAAAGAGCCGATTGCAGAGCAGACTGCACAACAGTTTCCCGCATCACTTCAGCAACCGATAAAGGATTTTCTTGCTGTGCATTTTCATTCATAAGCCGTGTTAACAACGCATTATCAAGAGAGCCCCAATTCACGCCAATGCGAATAGGTTTATGATACCGACAAGCAATCTCAATAATTTCTGCAAATTGACGATCTTTTTTTGCGCCAAAACCAACATTTCCAGGATTGATGCGATATTTTGCAAGCGCCTCAGCACACGCAGGATGCTCAGATAAAAGCTTATGTCCAATATAATGAAAATCCCCAACCAATGGTACAAAAAATCCTAACCTCTCCAATCGCTCCCGTATTTTTGGTACAGCCGCCGCCGCTTCATCGCGATCAACAGTAATCCGAACCAATTGTGAACCAGCTTGCCAAAGAGCAGCTACTTGAGAAACAGTTGCATCAACATCAGCGGTATCTGTATTAGTCATTGACTGTACAACTATCGGGCTCTGCCCCCCAATAATCACATCACCAACAGCAACACCAACAGATCGACGACGCTCAAGTGGTTTAGATAAAAAATAGGTCGTACTCATCAAGTCCTCAAATTTTTAAAACCTGCGCTATCAATCATTATTTACATTGACTTCCTCCGCGCTTCAAAGGACGAAAATTACACCGCCCACCAATCTTAACAGATTGCTCTCAAAAGGTTCTACCTACTAACACTGATGCAATACAATTCATAGGTGGATTCATTCTATAGACGCACCGGATAAGTTCTACTACTTCTGTTCAAGTTTATACTTCTACACTTGGTTGCTTCAAAAAGAAACTGAAACAAAACAGAGACAATACTGTATTTTTAAGTTGCATACCGATACCTTAATCAACGTCACCACAAAACAGTGTTTACAACACAACAGATAACGCCTAACAAAGCGCAATTTTTAAAAATGCATGAAAGACATCGCCAAATTAATCCAACATATTGATTTATAATAATCTATTTTTTACAAATTTGAATAGCAACCCCAAATATCGTAAGATTTCCTCATTTTAAATCTTCTTAATTGAATCAATCAATACCACTCCCTACAGCCACAAGAGAATAGGTAGATAAAAATTCCTTATAAACTATTTCAAGTGCCAAAAGCTATCCCAACACTTTAAACAAACAAAAAAATGAAGACATCGCACACCATCTTTATGAATGAATCTTACACCATTTTGTAAAAATTTTTACCTTACATCCTTAACAAACACCATCACGAAATGAACTCAAGCACATTAAGAAATGCCTCATTAAACCCAAACTCTTAACTCTCATCTCACCCACGCGCGGCATTATCAATGCAACCTTTCAATTTTCAAGCCGTTATAGCAAAACCCCAAACACCATCCCAACTGTCACACAACAATTTAACACATGAAGGAGTCAATAAATGTGTCTATTTTCACCCCATAGAAAAAATGCTAAAATTAAAAAACGTATAGCACAATTAAAAAGAGAGCTGGTCCCCGTAAATCATTGGAGTTTTCAAAATGATAGCTTTGAAAATATTTCTGAGCTGTTTAACACATGGAAACAAAAAGGCCGTCACGCACTTTATCACCTCAACGAACATGCTACAGAATTAAAGAAAAAAGCGAAAGAAAATCCTAAAAAAACCCTCGCATTAGCAGCAGGAGTCGTTTTAGTAAGCTTCTTACTGATCCGTAAAAATTAATAACACAACCAATAACCTTCCCTTTTAATGCCCGCCTCAAAACGGGCATTTTTATGGTTTACAAAATATAAACTTTACGTCTTTCTCCTAACTTTACGCCCTCACCCAAAAGGATAAGTTTCCCATCCGACCCAGTCTATAATCCAATTTTTTATCTGGCTTCCCCCTACCCCCATCTTCCAAACATGCGGTGACACCACACCTCAAAGGACAGTGTTGTGCAAAACCACAAGCAAAGCTTCCAATACTCCACCCCCCCTACTGAGTTAGTTCAAAAGAAATGGAAGTGAGTAAAGATGCATGCGCTTTAATATTCTAAGGAACATTATTTTACATCATGACATAAAAGTATAAGAAGCCTAAGAGCTTTAAAACATGTAGTATAGCAAACCAAACGAAATCTTCCAATGTAAACAACCACTTGCTATAAGTAAATGACGCAAAAATTAAACTGAAAAAACCCAAAATTTCATCCTCCAGAATCGACTCGCTGCGAAGTATCTACATAGGTAACCACGGACATGCCAGGAATGAGTTTTTCAATCCCTTCCTGCCCAGGATCTAAAGCAATCCGTACTGAAATACGTTGCGCAATTTTGATAAAATTACCAATTGTCGTATCCGTTTTTAACAATGAAAATTCTGAGCCTGTAGCAGGTGCAAAACGAACCACACGCCCTGTTAACTTTTTGTTGTTCAATGCATCAACAGAAAAAACAACCGGTTGTCCCACACGCATCTGAGAAAGTTGCGTTTCCTTATAATTAGCAATAATCCAAATATCATCAGAAATAACAGAGACCAATTGTGTCCCTGGCATAACATATTGCCCTACCCGCGCTCCAACTAATCCAATATAGCCTGTTCGAGGAGATAAAATCTTTGTGTGATCGAGATTAAGTTTTGCCAACTCAACACTCACCTTCGCTCCCGCAATTTCTGACTGTAAACTTTGCCGTTCAAGATCCAATTGTTTTTGCAATTGGCGTTTTGTTTCGAGAGCTGTCAAGAGTTGTGAAAGAGGACGAGAAACAGAACTTGCCGCATCACCAAAACCTAACTTTTTACTATCTGGAACAACATTGGAAAATGCTCGTGAACGCGCCAATTCCACCTCTGCTGTATTAATTTCGCCCTGCAAAAGCTGTGCTTGTAATTCAATACTTGCCAGTTTTGCATTTTTTGAATCGAGAACAGCCTGTGCCCGTGCAAGCTGCTGCCGAAAAAGAGAATCATCGAGCTCAAAAAGCAGCATTCCCTTTTCAACGCGTTGATAATCTTGCACATAAATCCGTGCGATTACCCCAGAGATCTGTGAACTAACCAGAGTAACATTGCCCTTAATAGAAGCATTATCCGTTATTTGAATGTTACTCACAAAAGGAGGAAGTCTCCAAGCCCACAAAATCAGCAAAACACCCGTAATGCCCGATAGGAATGCAACAATCGTAGCTTTTGACCGTAATTTTTTTATCATTTTTTTTGCACCCCTCTTTTTATGACATTACTCTACTTTTCTAATGCACGCAAAGAGCATGACTTAACAATCATTGTGGCAAGAAAAATAACGAATACAACCATTGAAATATAAAAATAAAGCCGAAAAACGTCATCATAAGCAAAAATATTTGCTGTTAACTTAAATTTCTCTATCAACATAGAAGTACCCTGCTCACTTCTCAAGCCATTGGGAACAGAAACACCATAAGAAGGCGAAAATAAAGTATTCATCTCACCAGAAATAAGCGGATCAGTAATAATAATATTTTGTGTTAAGGACTCAAAGTTCTTATGGGCAAAATAAAACTGAAGGCTGCCAAAAAAAGCCGACCCCATCAATCCCCCTGTCACTTGCGTTAGCAAAAAAACAGCAATAAAACTTAAAACGTAACGCGGTCCTCGCTCACCAGCGATCACAAACCCTTTGAAAAGAGCAGGAGGCAAAAAAAGTGCATAACTAAAACTCACCAACCCTTGGCTCAACATCATATCTTGTGGACGCGTTAAATGGTTTACATGACTATCTAAATAAGCTCCTAACGCCAAACAACCCAAAGACAACAAATAAAAATAATCCTCACGCCCCGCCCGTAAAAAAAAGACACAAACAGCCCCCCCTAACAGAATCCCTAATGTCACCGCAAGATACATGGGCGCCATCTCACGATTGAGCAAACCAAAAAGATTAAAAAACCCTACGGGCAAATTTGACCGCTCCAATAAAAAAACATGAAAAATAAATAAAATAAAAACAGATTGGACCATTTCTTTACTGAAAATCCAACGGAGATCAATCAACGGTTTTTCTCTATTAAGCTCAATAATAATAGCAATAGCCAACGAGAAAATAGCAAGTGCGAGCCCCCAACCAATCCATGGTGCTTCATACCACCAATACAATATGCCAACAGACATGATCACAGCATTTAATCCAAGACCAAGAGCAATCAAACCATAGCTTATCCAATCTAATTTTTGAATAACCTTACTACGCACAACAGGAGTAAGAGGCAAAGTATAGATACAGACCAAGCTGATAAGAACCAACCCCATTTCCAGAGCGGAAAGACTGGAAAAACCACCATTTTCCAGCAAATCAGGAGAAATCAAACGTGATAAAGGTGCCGCTAAAGCCGCATTCATATAATTCAAACTAAGACCAACAGTAAACTTCTTTGCTGGAGCAAAAGCCTCCATCATATAAAGCAGCGCAAGCGAAGCCAAAGGAGCAGCAGCAATCCCAGCAAAAAAGCGAATAATCAATGCAGAACGCAAATCCGTAACAAAGAGCTGCAACACGCAAACCAAAACAAAGCCAAGAATTGATAATTCAGCAAAAGCGCGCAGCCCAAATTGATAGCGGATTTTGATCAACATAATCGCTACACTCACATTTGGCGCCATATAAGCCGCTACCAGCCATGTCGTCTCGGCCAAAGTTGCATGAAAATCACCCGTAAGATGGACAATGTTAGACTGAACAATATTAGCCCCTAAACCATAAGCCCATTGCAAAATAAGAGAAGCAAAAATATAAACAAAGCACTTTGGCAAAGGTCCCGCAAAGACACGACCAGGATGAGGAAAAGGTTTTGCACTCCTTTTAGCAGACACAACCGTACTCTTTTTTCCGCTCATGTCATCTTTTCCTGTATACTCTGCTACGCTTCTATCAACACAGCACCATCAGCTGACAACTGCTGGAAAAAAGCCTCTATTTTATGATTGTCCTCATCACTTGTCCCTCCTTCTAACGTCGCTTGAATCTGCAAAATCTGCTGTTCTAATACATCAAAAGAAAGATTCTCTACAGCCACAACGTGCTCTACCAATAAAGAGCAGCCTGAAAAGGTAATATTTGCAACACCCCCGCATACAACAAATAATTTTTCACCCACAGAGGTGCGAACACGAACACTGCCCAACACAATACTTGCCACCAATGGCGCATGATGCGCCATAACTGTCAAATAACCTGAGGCTGAAGGAAGAACAACAGACACTACCTGCTCTGAAAACACAATTTTTTCAGGCGATACAAGCTCAAATAAAAAACGCTCTTCTCTATTGTTTTCCACAAAAGTCTCCACAATACCCGATATAAGGACTCTCCGTTTTCTCCAACGACTCGTCCTTTGTTAACGAAAAATACCCATGACAGTTTTCTCTTGAATAAGAAGCTTCCTACTAAGAAGCCTCTGCCATGAGACGCTTTCCTTTTTCAAGTGCTTCATCAATCGAACCAACCATATAAAAAGCAGCTTCTGGTAAATCATCGTAATCGCCAGCACAAAGCCCCTTAAAGCCTTTGATTGTCTCTTCCAAAGGAACGAGTTTCCCCGGCGAACCAGTAAAGGCTTCCGCAACATGGAAAGGTTGCGAAAGGAAACGTTCAATTTTACGTGCCCGCCCCACCAGCAATTTGTCATCTTCAGAAAGTTCATCCATTCCAAGAATAGCAATAATATCCTGAAGCGCTCTATAACGTTGTAAAATGGTTTGCACTTGACAAGCAACAGTGTAATGCTCTTCCCCCACAATCAATGGATCCAACATACGCGAGAAAGAATCAAGCGGATCAACCGCTGGATAAATCCCCTTTTCCGCAATAGAGCGCGAAAGAACAGTTGTTGCATCCAAATGAGCAAAAGACGCTGCCGGCGCCGGATCCGTCAAGTCATCTGCCGGAACATAAATTGCCTGAACGGAAGTAATAGAGCCTGTTTTTGTACTGGTAATACGTTCTTGCAACGCCCCCATATCCGTTGCCAAAGTCGGCTGATACCCAACAGCAGAAGGAATACGCCCTAAAAGAGCAGATACCTCAGCTCCTGCTTGCGTGAAACGGAAAATATTATCCACAAAGAAGAGAACATCTTGTCCTTCATCACGGAAACTTTCTGCAATTGTCAATCCTGAAAGAGCCACACGCGCACGCGCTCCTGGTGGTTCATTCATTTGCCCGTAAACAAGGGCACACTTTGACCCTTCCGTTGAACCATTATTCTCTTTTGGATTCACATTCACGCGGCTTTCGATCATTTCATAATAAAGATCATTTCCTTCACGTGTACGTTCTCCCACACCAGCAAATACAGAATAGCCACCATGTGCCTTTGCAATATTGTTTATAAGCTCCATAATGAGAACGGTTTTTCCAACACCAGCACCACCAAACAAGCCAATTTTACCCCCTTTAGAATAAGGGGCTAACAAATCCACGACTTTAATACCGGTTACGAGAATTTCCGAAACAGTCGATTGTTCAACATATTCAGGTGCCTCTTGGTGAATAGAACGTGTTTTGGTTGAAGCGATTGGTCCCACATTATCCACCGGTTCCCCAATCACATTCATAATACGTCCCAACGTTGCTTCTCCTACAGGAACGCTAATTTGTGTGCCTGTATCCACAACCTTTTGGCCCCGCATCAAACCATCAGTCGTATCCATAGCAATCGTACGTACGGTATTTTCACCCAAATGCTGCGCAACTTCTAATACCAAGCGATTGCCTAAATTCTCTGTTTCCAAAGCGTTGAGAATTTTTGGCAATTCACCTTCAAATTGCACATCAACGACAGCACCAATAATCTGCTTGATTTCACCAACAGCGCCTTTTGCATGCTCTTCTTTTTTTGCGGATGTATCTTTTTTTACAGGTGTATCTTTAGCTGCATCACGCGCAGGTACAGAGGAAGCCTTTACATCCACTTGAGATTTCGAAGCGGCTTTTTTCACGCTGGAACGAGCAGCTGGTTTCTTTTTTTCACCTTTTTCTGTTCCTTTGCTTGAGGTTACTGCTTTTACCATCAATCCTTACCTTCTCCATTTAAAGCGCCTCAGCGCCCGCAATAATTTCGATCAATTCTGTCGTAATCTGTGCTTGACGTTGACGATTATAAGCCACCGTCAATTTACTAATCATTTCACCCGCATTGCGCGATGCATTATCCATAGCTGTCATCTTGGCGCCCATTTCACCAGCAACATTTTCTAGCAAAGCCCGAAAGATTTGCACCGAAAGATTACGTGGTACAAGGGCCTCTAAAAGAGACGCAGCATCAGGTTCATATTCATAAACAATCGATTGTGAACCTTTGTTATGATCGGTTTGCTCCACAATATCTATTGCCCCAACAGCTGCTTTTGGAGCAACCATTGGAATCAAATCCAAAGCTGTTGGACGCTGATTAATTACGGAAACAAATTCAGAATAAAACAGCGTACAAACATCGAAAGCGCCTTCATTGAATAAATCAACAATCCGTTGACTAATCATCACTGCTTCTGCAAAACCAATTCGCTTTACAGCATGCAAATCGATATGATCAATTATCAAGCCTTTGTAATCACGCGATAAAATATCCGCGCCTTTTTTACCCACAGTGATAATTTTTACTATTTTATCAGCCGCCAACAATGCCTTAATCTGTTCACGTGCACGACGAGCAATTTGCACGTTAAAAGCACCACACAAACCGCGCTCAGCAGTACACACCACCAAAAGATGTACATCATCGCGCCCCGTACCACGCATAAGAGTAGGCGCATCAACACCATCTACATCAGCAGCAACACTGGTCAAAATATCAGCCATTCTCTTCGCATAAGGGCGTGCAGACTGCGCTGCCTCTTGAGCACGATGCAACCTTGCCGCTGCAACCATTTGCATAGCTTTGGTAATCTTTTGTGTTGCTTTAACCGAAGCGATACGGTCTCTAAGATCTTTTAGTGAAGCCATTCAAGCATTCCATCAATTCATCACGAGAAATTTTTCGCATAAGTATCAAGAACAGTTATCAACTTATCTTTCAGCTCATCTGTTATTTGCTTTTGCTCAGCAATTGCCTTTAAGAGATCTTGATAATCACTACGCAAAAGCACTAAAAGCCCCTGCTCAAACCGCGCAACATCAGAAACCGCCAAAGCATCAAGATAGCCATTCACACCCGCGAAAATAACCACCACCTGTTCTTCTGTTTTGAGCGGAGAAAATTGCGGCTGCTTCAACAGCTCTGTCAAACGCGCACCCCGATTTAACAGACGCTGGGTTGACGCATCCAAATCAGAGCCAAACTGCGCAAAAGCTGCCATTTCACGATATTGCGCCAATTCACCTTTAATCGAGCCAGCAACTTGCTTCATTGCCTTAATTTGTGCAGCAGAACCAACACGCGATACAGAAAGACCAACATTTACAGCAGGACGAATTCCTTGATAAAACAAATTAGTCTCTAGAAAAATTTGCCCATCAGTAATCGAAATCACATTTGTAGGAATATAGGCAGAAACATCATTTGCTTGCGTTTCAATAACCGGCAAAGCTGTCAACGACCCAGATCCATTTTCCGCATTCAACTTCGCAGCCCGCTCTAAAAGACGCGAATGCAGATAGAAAACATCTCCCGGATAAGCTTCACGACCTGGAGGACGACGCAATAAAAGAGACATTTGACGATACGCCACCGCCTGTTTTGATAAGTCATCATAACCAATCAAAGCATGTTGCCCATTATCACGGAAATACTCACCCATAGCACACCCAGCAAGAGGTGCAATAAATTGCAGTGGTGCTGGATCAGAAGCAGTCGCTGCAACAATAATAGAATATTCCAGCGCTCCACGTTCTTCTAAAACTTTAACGAACTGTGCCACCGTCGAACGCTTTTGACCGATAGCCACATAAATACAATAAACTTTATCTTGCTCTCGTCCAGCCCCTTTTTCATGAAAAGGTTTTTGGTTTAAAAATGTATCGAGCAAAATTGCTGTTTTTCCTGTTTGGCGATCACCAATCACCAATTCACGCTGCCCCCGTCCAATAGGGATGAGTGCGTCAATCGCTTTCAAGCCGGTCGACATCGGTTCATGGACAGACTGACGCGGAATAATTCCAGGAGCCTTAACATCGACACGACGACGCTCTGTTGCTTTAATGGGCCCCTTACCATCGATAGGGTTTCCCAACGCATCAACCACACGCCCAAGCAAAGCGGGACCCACAGGAACATCGACGATAGCGCCTAGCCGCTTTACACAATCACCTTCACGAATATCACGATCTGAGCCAAAAATGACCACACCAACATTATCAACTTCCAAATTGAGTGCCATACCACGCACACCATTTGGAAAGGCGACCATTTCCCCTGCTTGGACATTATCCAAACCATAAACGCGAGCAATACCATCCCCTACAGAGAGAACCCAACCAATTTCTGAAACCTCAGCCTTTTGGTCAAAGTTTTTGATTTGCTCTTTTAGAATTTTTGAAATTTCAGATGGTCTAATATCCATCAGCTGACCTCTTTTTTCAATGCAAGCTTAAGTGAAGACAATTTTGTGAGAAGAGACGTATCAATTTGAGACGACCCCACACGAACGATTAATCCACCAAGAATTGTTGGATCCACAATGATGTGCAGCAAGACTTTTCCTCCAACAACACCTTCCAAAGCCTCACACAACTCTTGTCTTTGTTGAGAATTTAAGGGGCACGCAGAAACAATTTGCGCAGTAACCTGCCTACGAGCGCGTGCAACACAATGCTGAAAAGCACGTAAAATACCAAATACGGCACTAAGCCTACGGTTTATTGCAATAACGCGTAAAAAATTACCAATGACCTGCCCTGCGTTTTTATCAGCAAATTTGATGTTTGCACAAACAGATTGCATCACCTTAATTTGCTCTTTAACTGAAAAGAATGGACTAAGCACAAAGCGTTTTAAATCCTTATGCTCCAAAACAAGCAAAAGATCCTCTACTGCCTTTTCAACCTTTTCAACGTTTCCGGCTTCTTGAACGCAATCAAAAAGCGCTTGCGCATAGCGTTGATCTACCAACGGCAGCGGTATGAGAGAAAATGAATCCGACACGAAATACCGCCTCTTTCCCTTGAGCGACTCTCTGATAGTTATCAGATGAAATGAAACAGACATTCTCAATCTTAAGAATCTTTATTCTTAAAACCTAGAACAAAAACCACTTGGTTTCTAGCATAGACATAGCCGACTCGCAACACCACAAATCGCTGCTTTTTAAAAATTTTAATAAAATATTCAAAATATTTTTGAAAAGCATTTTTTTTAGATATACAGGATGGCATCACAGTTTTTTATGCCTCTTTTTGACATTCTCTGAGCGATTTTTGCACTCTCTTTGATTTTTCTTCAAATGCCCTTGCCACCATAACAAAACACTTCTTCTCTAAAAAACACTCCCTTTATCACCACAAGACCTTTAATGAGATGCAGCTGCGATTGAAAAAGTCTATTATTTCAAACTGATAAGAAAGAAAAAAACAATGAATATCCTCCTAAAAATTAAAGAAAACATTGCTCTTTTTTCTTCAAATACCCACTCCTTTTAAAAAATTTCACCAAGTAATATTTTCTTGTAAGCACACTCTTTAAATATACAAAACTTTGATTTATAATGATAATATATCATTTTTCATCCGGATAAGCTTCAAATATCGACAAATTCTCTCTTTTCAAATTTTTTTATCAAAATCACGCCCTTCATTAAGCCCGCGTAGCTTCACTTTATATGGCACTATATTGCACTGATTTTAGAAGAAGCATAGATCAATATCAATTTGAACTCGAATAGAATTGGGTATTTTGGGTGTATAGCTAAGCATTTTCAGCCCTTATAAAAAGAATCCGCCTATCAAAAGAATACTGTCCATCATACAAAAAAGAAGTAAAAGCCGAAATGATAGCGCCCTTGAAAGAAGAGAAGCGCTTCTGCTGGTTCTATCACAAAGATATTTTTTCCCGTGGCTCTACTTAATGCAATGGACATGTATCATATTTTGCTGCTTGGATGCTTGTTCTGAATAATATAAGAGTTCAAGTAAAGCACCTTAAGCAAAGAGATCTTCACTTATGCGATACTGGTTTTAGAAAAAACTTTGCGGATCAATATCAATTTGAACCCGAACGGAACTGGGCATTTTAGGTGTACCGCTAAGCATTGCACGTATAAACCCTTGTATATCAAAAGAACGCTGTCCTTGCAGCAAAAGCCGAAAACGATAACGCCCCCGAACCAAAGCCAAAGGCGCTTCTGCTGGTCCCATAACCGAGATATTTTTTTCCCGTGGCGCTGCCTGACGCAATGCGCGCGCATAATGTTCTGCTGCTTGGCGCTGTTGTGCAGACACGATCAAAGAGGCAAGCCGCCCATAGGGGGGCAAATGATAATGCTGACGTGCTGCAATCTCACGTGTGTAAAAATCTTCTGGCTGGCATGCAAGTAAGGCTTTGATGACCGGATGATCTGGTTGATAAGTTTGCAATAATCCTAAACTTTTCAATCCCACACGCCCTGCTCTTCCGGTAACTTGAGAAAGTAGCTGATAGGTACGTTCACTTGCGCGTAAATCGCCATTGGCAAGACCAAGATCAGCATCAATAACACCAACCAGAGAGAGCTTGGGAAAATGATGTCCTTTAGCGACCAGCTGTGTTCCAATAATAATGTCCACATCGCCATTGGCAATGGCTTGTAATTCGCTTCGCAACTGCCCAATCCCTCCTTTGAGATCTGTTGAAAGGATCAATGATCGCGCTTGAGGAAAAAGCATTTGTGTTTCTTCGGCAATCCTTTCCACACCTGGTCCGCAAGCCACAAGATGATCTAAGGTTCCGCATTCAGGACAGGCTTCAGGAAGTGGTTCATGATATCCACAATGATGACATTTCAGTTGCCCTTGCGCACGATGTTCGACCAACCAACTTGAACAATCGGTACAATGAAAACGATGTCCGCAAATTCGGCATAAAGTCAAAGGTGCATAACCACGACGATTAAGAAAAAGAAGAGCTTGTTCGCCCTTATCAAGCGTTTGTTTTAAAGCCCTTTCAAGAGCACAGGAAATAAAGCGCCCCTTTTGCACCCCCCCTTGGCGCATATCAACCACCCGCAACTGTGGAAGTGCAACTTCTTTAAAACGGGAAGGTAAATGCACCTTTTGATAACGCCCTTTTAAAACATTGGCTTGGCTTTCAATCGACGGTGTGGCTGAAGATAAAATAACAGGAAAACGCTCAAAAGAGCCTCGTGCAACAGCCATATCACGCGCATGATAAAAAATGCGCTCTTCTTGTTTATAAGCGCTATCATGTTCTTCATCGACAACAATCAAGCCAAGCTTAGGAAAGGGAAGAAAAAGCGCCGAACGAGCCCCAGCCACAACACGCACCCGCCCTTCTGCGACTTGCCGCCAGACGCGTTCTCTACGACGTGGCGTCAAATCAGAATGCCATTCTGCTGCAGCAGCGCCAAAGCGCGCATAAAAACGATCTAAAAACTGCTGAGTTAAAGCAATTTCCGGCAACAAAATTAAAACCTGCTTGCCTCCTTTGAAGGCTTGAGCAACCGCTTCAAAATAAACCTCTGTCTTTCCAGACCCAGTCACACCATCAAGCAAAAAAACTTGAAACTGAGAAGATAAAACACCTTCCCGCAACATTGTTGCTGCTTCATTTTGCGCTCCCTGCAACTGAGGGGGACAAAAATCAGGATCAGGCATGCCCACAAGATCAGGAGCAGGAACCTTAACATCTTCAAAAATTCCTAGCGCTTTTAAACCTTCAACAACAGAAGCCGAAGTTCCAGCCGCATGTGCCAGACCA
This sequence comes from Bartonella sp. AP7XZML, assembly GCF_042195745.1. Classification (NCBI taxonomy): domain Bacteria; kingdom Pseudomonadati; phylum Pseudomonadota; class Alphaproteobacteria; order Hyphomicrobiales; family Bartonellaceae; genus Bartonella; species Bartonella sp. AP7XZML. Next base: position 44,220 of record NZ_JBHIOT010000101.1, on the reverse strand, counting down.
GAACGTGTCCATATCTTCTCACTGCGCACCAATTCCAAAACCCGTGACCGCGCTGGTGTGAGACGTTCTACATTTCCACCACAATATCGCAAACCCAGCATCTGCGCTTCCGGCTCTAAAGCAGCCGGTACAGACAAAACCAATCGTGCAACAAGACCAAAAGGCGCCATTGTATAGCGACTAACAAAACGCAAAAATGTGATCATTTCTGCCTTTAATGGGGGACAATCAAAAACATGAAGCAGAGAGCGTAATTTTTCACGCGCCACCGAAGCAGACTTTTGCCCATCGGCTGTCTGCTCTCCAACATCCACAACAAAACCGCAAAGCTCACGCCCCATCACCGGAACCCGAACAAAGGAACCAACGTTCACCTCCATAAAAGATGGAACTTTATAACTATAAGCATGAGCAACAGGAAGAGGAACCAATACGGATACAATCTTTTCCTCTATCATGTTTGAATTCATCTTTTAAACCAATCTACGACCTATTGAGCACCAACAAGTCTAAACCTTAATCTTTAAACACTCTTATAAAATTCATTGCAGGATTCAATCCCCCCGATCACAACACTTTTCTAACAAAAATTCTTTTTAACACGCATTCCATCACCAAAGTGCCAATAAAAGGACCAATCTCATCGTCTATAACAAAAAACTCTATAGCAAAAAAAAACAGCACCATTCTTCTGTGCAAATAAAGCGCATCACTATTAAGCATTCAACATGATATCGTAAGTGCGTCCTTTAACAAAGCGATCCCATAGTATGACTTTTTTCCAATGCACACTTTTATTTTTTTACCGCCTCATATCTCAATTTATCTTCAACAAACTGATTTATAAAGATATAATCATTATTCTACCTATTGTAATAAAAACCCTCAATACGATAATTTTTTTCATTTCAAACCCATTGAGGAACATTTGTAAATCCTTATTGATGAAAAAGTATCCATGATTTTAATTATAGGGAGAATAATATTGCAAATGGAGCCGTTACAATATTCACCTTGGCTTTGTGCCAAAACGTGAAAACACGTGTATACATCTTTCAGCTTGATTGAGAATCAAGCAACAATACAAGCAGCACAAAAGCGTATTTTTGAAGAATGGGGAAAACAGAATAAATCAATGTAATTGACCATAAAAAAACCCTTCATGCGTAAAATTTTACAGGCGTTCTTCAACAGTGTTTTACGACAAAATAAATCCATCCGCTTTCATCAAAAACAAAGTTAAACATACCCCCTAAAAAAGGAAGGTATCTTATGATGCACTCTCAAATATCAAGAGCAATGGCAAATAGGAAATAAACAAAGTGTTTGATAATGCTAGCTTATTTCCATAAATATAAAAACACCGCTACGCAAAGATTCCAATACGCAAAAATGTTGGTACGCAATGAATTCTATGCCTTATCACGAGTAACACTATAAAATGGGTGTGGAAACGATAAATCATATTTCTTTACCGAAAACGGGTACATGATTAACACCATAGCATTCTTGTTCTTTACACAGATATTAATTCTTTCTCTTGCTTTTGCAGTCAACAATAGCGCATAACAAAAAATAGGATAAAGCTAAAAAAAAGAGGTTAGAGATGAAATTTTTTGTGGATAGCGCCAATATTGAAGAAATTCAAGAGTTACAGAATTTAAGCCTTGTTGATGGTGTTACCACCAATCCCTCTCTTATCCTAAAATCAGGACGCAATATTCTTGATGTTACAAAAGAAATTTGTGCTCTCGTTAGCGGACCTGTTTCTGCTGAAGTTGCAGCAACGGAATTTGAAAGCATCATGAAAGAAGCAACTGTTTTAGCAAAGATTGCCGACAATATTTGTATCAAGCTTCCTTTAACACTCGATGGATTAAAAGCCTGTAAAGCCCTCACAGCAGCAGGACTAAAAACAAATCTCACACTTTGTTTTTCTGCCAATCAAGCCTTATTAGCCGCCAAAGCAGGCGCAACATTCGTTTCACCTTTTATTGGTAGACTTGATGATTGTGGAAATGATGGAAGTGAACTGCTTCATGAAATTCGCACAATTTATGATAACTATAACTTTGAAACACAAATCTTGGCCGCTTCAATCCGCACCGTTAATCATGTCAAAGAAGCAGCACTCAGTGGTGCTGACATTGCAACAGTTCCACCAGCAATCTTAAAAGCACTGGTCAAACACCCTCTCACCGACAAAGGGTTGCAAATATTCCTCGACGACTGGAAAAAAACAGGACAAAATATTGCTTAATATCTAGAATTTTTATTGGAAAGATCTTTTGAAAGTAACAAAAAGATCTGTTCAGCCAACTCTTCCGCAACACGTTTTTTTGCATCTTCTTCTGCTTGCAGCGTTGCATATTCTTGACGAAGTCGCTCAAAAGATGCATTCATCATTGCTGTTCCTTTTGCAACAAGAGTATTTTTCATATCCTGCAAAGTGTAAGAAGCTCTGCTCATAACAGTTCCAACAGAAGGTCGTCCCTTTCTCTTTTTCTCGAAATCAACCTCTATCTGCATAGATTCTCTTGTAAAGACGGATATCTGTAATGCCAATTGATAAGCAGGTAGAGAAGGTTTAGCACCATTTCCATACAAAAGAAAAAGCAGATGGTTGCGCACCATTTGACCAAAACGATCCGAAGGTTCTTCCACAACAATAGAAGCAAGCTTTTGCGCTAATCCCAAAGAAGCTTGTCCAGAAGGGTATCCAGAAGAAGGATTCCCATAAGAAGCAGAATCCATTGTCATTGCACTCTGCAACTCTTGACGGTAAAGCGGTTCAACTTTGCATCCACACAACAGTGTGAATACACCAGCTAAAATGACAAGAATAGAACTTCTAAAGAACGACATTCACAATCCTTTTTGGAACAACAATGATTTTTTTCACGGGCTTTTCAATCAGCTGCGCCTTTACAAAATCTAACGCCAAAACCGCTTCTTTAATCATCACCTCATCAGCAGTTGCTGCAACGCTCACCTCACCGCGTTTTTTACCATTAATTTGTACTGGCAAAGTATAGCATTCCGCAACGGTTAACGTACGATCATAAACAGGCCAAGAAAGCGCAGATATTAAACTTTTTCCCCCTAAAGCAGCATGACATTCTTCTGCTAAATGGGGCATCATTGGTGCAATCATAGCAAGAAAAAAATCCATAGCTTGACGTAAAGAAGCTTTCATTTCATCGTCAACACTTTCTATCCTATTTAACAACGGCGCCATAATATTCAAGAATTCATAAAGGCGTGCAATAGCCCGATTAAAAGCGAATTTTTCCAAATCATCTTCTACAGCGCAAAGCGTGCGATGTGCGACCTTTGAGAGTTCCAAAGCCGCCCCCTGATGCCCTGCACAAGGCGCCACATCCTTTAAAATAGAAGCACTCACAGCCACATGGCGCCAAACACGCTGTACAAAGCGATGTGCACCTTCAACACCAGATTCTGTCCAAATGACATCTCGCTCGGGAGGAGAATCTGACAACACAAACCAACGCACAGTATCAGCGCCATAAGATGCAATAATATCATCAGGATCAACGACATTCTTTTTTGATTTTGACATTTTCTCAATCAAACCAATCGTCACTTCACTTTGATCGGTTAATTTATAAGCACACCGCTTTCCATCTTTTTCAACAATCGAAATTTCTGCTGGAGAAACCCACCCTTGATCATCTCGATAGGTTTCATGCACCACCATCCCTTGGGTAAAAAGCCCCTTAAAAGGCTCATCTACCGTCACATGACCGACCAATTTCATGGCACGCATAAAAAAGCGTGCATAAAGAAGATGCAAAATGGCATGCTCAATTCCACCAATATATTGTTGCACAGGCAACCATTCAGCGGTTGCTTGTTTGTCAACCGGTTCTGATGCAAAAGGAGCCGTAAAGCGTGCATAATACCAAGAAGAGTCAACAAATGTGTCCATGGTATCGGTTTCGCGTTTGGCAAGTTGACCACAGGAAGGACAAGTAACATTTTGCCATGTTTCATGTCGTGCAAGAGGATTTCCTGGTTGATCAAAAGTAACATCATCAGGCAACACAACCGGTAAATTGGCACGTGGAACAGGAACAACCCCACAAGTTGTACAATGGATCATCGGAATAGGACACCCCCAATAACGTTGACGTGAAATCCCCCAATCACGCAAACGAAATTGCACTGTTTTCTTCCCTTGCGGTTGCCCATTGAGCATTTGTTTTTCAAGCTTTTTAGCAGCTTCTTCAAAAGCTTGTCGGGGTGTCAAACCATCCAAAAAACTGGAATTGATCATCACCCCATCACCCGTATAAGGTGTTTCAGTAATAACAAAATCTTCTGCTTGCTCTCCTTTTGGTAAAACCACCGGTTTTATTGGAAGATCATATTTACGCGCAAAATCGAAATCTCTCTGATCATGAGCTGGACAACCAAAAACAACCCCTGTTCCATAGTCCATAAGCACAAAATTCGCGATATAAACGGGAATATGTACTGTTGAATCGAAAGGATGAACAGCCAAAAGGGGCGTGAAAAACCCTTGTTTTTCAGCTGTTTCAAGTGCTGCCGTTGTCGTTCCACCACACCGACAATTTTCAATAAAAGCACTCAACGCTTTGTCTTTTTTTGCCAAAGCTTGTGCAATAGGATGATCAACAGACAGAGCCAAAAAGGAGGCACCAAACAGTGTATCAGGACGCGTTGAATAACAAACAACCTCATCAAATTTCTCACAAACATCACCAGCATCACCCGCCGACTTTAAAGCCCAACGAATCAGCAAACCTTGTGATTTTCCAATCCAATTTTTTTGCATGGTGCGAACTTTTTCCGGCCATTGGTTCAGCTCTTCAAGCCCTGCCAAGAGATCTTCACTAAAGTCGCTAATTTTGAAAAACCACTGCGTCAACTCACGTTGTTCCACCAACGCACCAGAACGCCATCCCCGCCCATCAACAACCTGTTCATTGGCCAAAACAGTATGATCAACAGGGTCCCAATTCACCTTAGCCACTTTACGTGCTACCAACCCCTTTTGATAGAAATCAAGGAACAACATTTGTTGTCGGTGGTAATATTCCTCATCACAAGTCGCAAATTCCCGAGTCCAATCTATCGAGAGCCCTAATTGCTTTAATTGCCCACGCATCACCGCAATATTTTGATAGGTCCAAGTTTTAGGGTGCACTTTATTTTGCATAGCGGCATTTTCAGCCGGCATCCCAAAAGCATCCCACCCCATGGGATGAAGCACATTAAACCCCTTGGCGCGTTTATAGCGTGCAACCACATCCCCCATGGCATAATTGCGCACATGCCCCATGTGAATACGGCCAGAAGGATAAGGAAACATTTCTAAAACATAATATTTTTCACGAGCATCTTCTTGAAGAGTCTGAAAAATTTTCTTTTCATCCCAAATTTCTTGCCATTTTTTTTCTCTCGCACGTGGATTATAGCGTTCGCCTATCTTATAATGCTCAATTGTCATTCCCATTATACTCTTTTAATAAAACAGAACCAAAAACTTGTTTTATTATGCTTGACCATGGATTAACCTCATCGTCAACATTTTCGTGAAATATTTCCCTAAGTATTTTATAAAACTTTAAAAAAAACGACCAACTCTTGAACAAAAAAGGTAAAGCACAAAAACATGAATACACAAACGCCCCTCGATGCCCCTTCCATTGAAGCATGGCAAAACCTTCGAAAAGACATTGCTGAAACATGTCAAGAGTTACAACGCCCTGTAGAAGAAATTGAACTTATCGCTGTTTCAAAAACTGTTTCTGCCGCTGATATACGCCCCATTTTACAAGCAGGCCAATCTTTGTTTGCAGAAAACCGCGTACAAGAAGCAGCACAAAAATGGCCTGCTTTACGTCAACAATTTGAAAATATTAAACTCCATCTCATCGGTCCCCTACAATCAAATAAAACGGCAGAGGCAGTAAAACTTTTTGATGTCATCCAAACGGTTGACCGTGAAAAAATAGCCAAAAGCTTAGCTGAAGAAATGGAAAAGCAAAAAAGGCATCTCCCCTGCTACGTTCAGGTTAACATTGGATTAGAACCGCAAAAAAGTGGTGTTGCACCGCAAGAAGTGATCCCTTTTGTTTCTCAATGCAAAAACAACTATGGACTCGATATCATCGGTCTTATGAGCATCCCCCCTATCGATGAAAACCCCGGACCCTATTTCGCGCTCTTAGCAAAATTAACAAAACAAGCAGGTCTTTCAAAGCTTTCCATGGGTATGTCCAGTGACTTCAAAACCGCTCTACAGTTTGGCTCTAATGTCCTTCGCATTGGCTCCGCTTTATTTGGAAAACGCCCTGTGTAAAGCAATTCCCCCTTATATAAATTCCCATTGAAGATTCTACGAACAAGCCAAAAACAGCAGAAATGAGAAAAACATTCCCTTCAATCTCAATAAAGGAGCAATTCTAGCAAAAAAGCTAGTCTTCTCAAATTTCTCACCGGCACATCCACAACCCGTACAATAGCTTCAAAATAGTATTGAAATTTGGCTCTCATATTCTCGCACATTGGTTCTACTTCACCTCCCCTCTGACCGCCTCTCCACCAAAAGCACGCAAAAAAGAAATCCTGAATGTAAAAGCAAAATAACAAAAATAGAGGCGTTGCACATGAATGAAAAAACTGTCGCGAAATAAATAATTGCAAAAAAATATTGACTACGATTATCGCAATGATTGCCATCAAAAACAACGAATTCTCTTAACTTCTCCAACACGCGTAAACAATTTCCCCACATGCCAATGGCGTAAAGCAGGCAAAAAGAGGCTTATGGCTGCATAATACAGTAACAAAACTCTTTCATGTAAGTCACTTGAGCAAAATAAACATCTCAAATGCCCAATAGAGCACCAAGAGCCGCGTTAAACAACATGAATAGCAATCTATAAGGTCCAACAATAGCAAAAGGCTTTCTATGCTCTACAAAGCATAAAATACGGTCAATATTCGCCTGAAAAATAAAAGAACTAATCCCAAGCATATGCGCATAATACATGCAGGCAAAACAATGGCAATGAGATCGATCCCAATAACGATATTTCTTTATCGTTCTCGTAAACAAAGAGAAAAACTTCAACTTTTCATATACGCAATTTTTCTAAATTTAAACTTTAATTAAGAAAAAATATGGTGTAATTTCTTATATTTTAAATATTATAAGTAATATTATTATCTATTTAAGAAAAAATTTCATATATACATAATATATATTATTCATACAGTGTTTTTATTGTTATTTTTAAAGTTTATCTTTGACATTTTTCTAAAAATACATGATAGCCATTTGAAATGTATCATTATGATACTACTTTTAATGTAGATAATTAAGGAGAATTAATATTTTTGGTTCATGCAGCACATTCGGTCATATAGCGACAAAGATATCTCTGAAGATAAATAATTCTGTAAATATATTCGAAAGAATATACCAAAATTAAATATCTACATCTGTGGATAAAATAGTTTTCGGAGATATCTATTGTGAATCACATCTTATAATCAGGATTTTTTTATAATGAATATTTGTTATGAAATCGTAAGAATGTTTTGTATTCTCATTGTCTTTATCCCTATATATGCTATTGGTTTTTAAAAGTGGTAGTTACAGTTGGAAAGTAACTATAAAATAAAATTTATATACAGTAATTCTTTTCATTATTTTTGATATTTTGGTTTAATTAATTATTAATAAACTTATTCTTTTTTAAATAAGGGAATACAAAATAAAAAACATTTAAAGTGATAATCAATAAAGCACCTTTATCTCCCTTTTTATATGATATTTTTTAGTGCCTTTGTGCGTTTATAAAAGGCTCTATACCGCAATAGTCTTTGCCATATTTGAATATCCTAAAAGCATAAAATACCTTTTTAAGAAAAACGTATCAGATTTAAAAATTGACTATTCTAATCTTTGTCATTTAGTCTAACCTCACAATGAAAAGCTTTTGGGAAAACTCTGCCACAAATATAACCATACAAAATACAGAGGCTGATTTTTCTAAAAAATAAAAAGAGGGAAGCATGACTGAAAAAATCTATCCAGTATCAGAAGAGATCAAAAAAAATACTTTGCTCGATGAGGAAACTTATCAACAATGGTATCGAGAAAGCATTAATGATCCAGAAAGCTTCTGGGCAAAACATGGTCAACGCATTGAATGGTTTAAACCTTTTACAAAAGTAAAAAATACTTCTTTTAACGGAGATGTCTCCATTCAATGGTACGAAGATGGGATAACAAATGTTACCTATAATTGCATTGATCGCCACCTGAAAACCCATGGAGACAAAATCGCGCTCATTTGGGAAGGAGATAATCCTTATCATGATAAAAAAATAACCTATAACGAGCTTTATGAACATGTTTGTCGTTTTGCCAATCTTTTGAAAAGTCGTGGCATTAAGAAAGGCGATAAAGTAACCATTTATCTCCCCATGATTCCCGAAGCAGCCTATGCTATGCTCGCGTGTGCCCGCATTGGTGCTGTTCATTCGGTTATTTTTGCAGGCTTTTCTGCTGAAGCAATAGCAGGACGCCTTGTTGACTGTGAATCAACCTTTATGATTACCGCTGATCACGGCTTGCGTGGCGGCAAACGGATTAACTTAAAAGACAACGTTGACCATGCTATTGAGATAGCAGCGCGCCAAAACGTGCATGTGGACAAAGTCATGGTTATACGGCGGACTTGTGGACCCATTCAATGGGTAGAGGGGCGTGATTTTTGGTACCACGAAGAGATAGCTCATACCAAAACAGCTTGTCCACCAGAACCAATGAATGCTGAAGATCCACTTTTTATTCTTTATACTTCAGGCTCCACCGGCAAACCTAAAGGTGTTTTGCATACCACAGCAGGCTATCTTGTTTTTGCCTCGATGACTCACCAATATGTTTTTGATTACCACCCCAATGAAGTTTACTGGTGCACAGCTGATATTGGGTGGATTACCGGTCATTCTTACTTGGTTTATGGACCTTTATGCAATGGTGCGACCACTTTAATGTTTGAAGGCACACCAACCTTTCCTGACAAAGGCAGATTCTGGGAAATTGTCGACAAGCATCAAGTCAATACACTCTATACCGCACCAACAGCTATCCGCGCCTTAATGGGAGCAGGAAATTCATTTGTTGAACACTCAAACAGGACGTCGTTGCGTCTTTTAGGAACGGTAGGAGAACCTATTAACCCAGAAGCATGGGAATGGTTTTATCATATAATTGGAAATGACCGTTGTCCGATTCTCGATACATGGTGGCAAACGGAAACAGGAGGGCATATGATCACGCCCTTGCCCGGTGCAACACCCCTTAAAGCAGGATCAGCCACACGTCCTTTTTTTGGTGTTCAACCCCAAATTGTTGATGCCCAAGGCAATATTTTAGAAGGTGAAGCAGAAGGCAATCTTTGTATCAGTGATTCATGGCCAGGACAAATGCGCACGCTTTATAAAGATCATGAGCGCTTTATTCAAACTTATTTTTCCTCCTATAAAGGAAGATATTTTACAGGCGATGGTTGTAGGCGCGATAGTGACGGCTATTACTGGATTACAGGGCGGGTTGATGACATTCTCAATGTCTCGGGACACAGGTTAGGAACTGCTGAAATTGAATCAGCCCTTGTTTCTCATCCCGCTGTATCAGAAGCAGCCATTGTGGGTTACCCGCATCCCATTAAAGGACAAGGAATTTATAGTTTTATCACCTTAATGGAAGGGACAGCGCCGAGTGAAGAGTTACAAAAAGAGCTTATTAAACATGTAAGACAAGAAATAGGTTCTATTGCCATATTGGATAAAATTCAATTTGCCCCACAGCTTCCCAAAACGCGATCAGGAAAAATTATGAGACGTATTTTACGAAAAATCGCTGAAAACGATTTTGATACTCTCGGAGATATTTCAACCCTTGCCGAACCGCAAGTTGTTGAAGATCTGATTGCCAACCGACAAAACTAAAAAACACGACGCAATACAACATACGGTGGTTTTTGTTTTTTTGCTAAAATTATCTCAGCATTATTACGAAAACCACTGAGGAGAATAAAAAACAAAACAATTCATGAGAAGCTCAATCATTCTAACAACAAACGCTTTTCTTCATGAGAGGTAAGAAATAATTTAAGCAAAAACCTCAGAATTGGGATACGAACAAGAATAAGAAAGTACGATAAAAAGAGCAACATAGCTTTTTAAAATCACCTAATGTCCACTCAATGCAAAAAAGCCTCTGAGTAAGAAGGAAAAATAGTTCTGATGTTTATGCTAGAATCCCTTTGAAATTCCTGCTAAAATCATAAACAAAGCTAAAAAAGAAAGTATAAGTGATAATATTCTTGAGCAAAAATATTTATCTATAACGAGGGTGTATAAAAAATATTGAAAACCATGAAATCTAAAATAAACAAGCTTACAACAAAAATCTAAAGCAATGAAAGTAAGAGTTTTTAGAATAAATGATGCAATATAAAATCAGGAGTAATAATAAAAAGTGATTCATTTTGAAAATGTCGGCCTACGCTATGGAATGGGCCCTGAGGTCCTTCGTGATATTAGCTTTCATATTCCTCCTGGATCATTTCAATTTCTCACAGGTGCCTCTGGAGCAGGGAAAACGTCGCTGATGCGTCTTATGTTTTTGGCACTCAAACCCACCCGCGGTCATATTGATCTCTTTGGAACAGACACAGCATTACTCAAACGACAAGAGCTCCCTGCGCTGCGACAACGTATCGGGGTGGTTTTTCAAGATTTTCGTCTCCTTGATCACATGACCACTTATGAAAATGTCTCCTTACCTTTACGCATTAAAGGACAAGAAGAAGCAACCTATCGCAGTGAAGTGGAAGATCTTCTCTGTTGGGTAGGTCTTGGAGATCATATTCATGTTTTACCACCGGTTCTTTCCGGTGGGGAAAAACAAAGGGTAGCCATTGCACGCGCACTCATTGATCAACCTGAAATTCTACTTGCCGATGAACCCACCGGAAATGTCGATCCGCCCTTGGCAAAACGCCTCCTCCGTTTATTTATTGAATTAAACCGTTTTGGAACGGCTGTTATCATTGCCACCCATGATATTGCCTTAATGGAACAAGTTGCAGCACGGCGTATGCTTCTCCATAACGGACGGATGACGATTCATGAATAAATTTTTCTCCGTTTTTACCAGCAATAAAAAAAACACAACAGCGATTATTCCCAGTGGCAATATTTCTGGAAAAGCACTAGTAGCCGTGATTGCTATTATGACATTTCTCTCAAGCCTCACCTTAATTGGTGTTGATTTAGTCCAACGAGCCGCCCAAAATTGGAGTAATCAGATTAGCTATGAAGCAACAATACAGATACGCCCCATTGACAATGTTGATATCAACAAAGCACTCCGTGATGCCGTACAATTGGTTAAAACATTTTCTGGTGTACAAGATGCAAAAATTGTTGACCAAAAAGCTACAGAAAAGTTACTGGAGCCATGGCTTGGAACAGGCTTCAATGTCAATGAACTACCCCTTCCCCGCCTCATCATTGTGACCCTGAAGAGAGATGAAAAAATCAATTTTGCAGCCATTAATCACGCCATTAAAACCCAAATTCCAGGAGGTCAATTTGATGATCACCGTGTTTGGGTTCATCGTTTTGCGACCATGGCACACACCACTGTTTTCATTGGTTTTTCAATTTTAGCATTGGTTTTAGGCTCTCTTATCCTCACCATCATTTTTGCCACCCGCAATGCATTGGCAGAAAATACACATATTATCAATGTCTTATATTTCCTTGGTACTGAAACTCTTTTCATTGCTCGCCAATTTGACTGGCATTTTTTTAAAACTGCGCTGCGTGGTGCTTTATATGGTGGTCTCACAAGCATATTTCTATTTTCAGCCTTTTGTCTCTGGACGAATTATAACTTGGGAAGAGTAGAAGCTAGCCAAGTAACAGCTTTGTTTGGACATCTTTCCATAAGTTCCATCCCCTACGGAAAAATCATTTTTCTTATTATTTTCGTTTCTTTTCTTACCACCCTTACAAACCGCATGACTATTTTAGCGCAACTGAAAAAAATTGATCAATGTGAAAACGGTTTATTTTAATTTTATGACTCACAACACTTTCAACTCATTGACGCAAAACAATTTAGAACGTCCTCTTCCAAAACGGACCCACTATAATAGTTGGTCTCCCTGCTTTTTATTTCGCTATTTTCCACCGACAACCCTTACTCTTTCAATCATTGTTTTAATTTTCTGGGGCGGTTTTATTATTTTTTCTGAAAAAACTGAACGACTTTCTCCCCCAACACCTCTCCCCAAAGCGGATGCCATTATCGTGCTTACAGGCGGAGAAAACCGAATAGAGACAGGACTTAATCTCTTACAAAAGGGGCTTGGTTCACGTCTCCTCATCAGTGGCGTAAATACCACAACCAATCTGAAAAGTCTCATGCACAACATGCATATTACCCCACGGCTTATCTCCTGTTGTATTGACATCGGGCATCAAGCGATTAACACCAGAGGAAATGCTAAAGAAAGCGCCGATTGGATCAAAAAACACCACTATAAAACCCTTTATATCGTCACCCATGATTACCATGTGTGGCGCTCAATGCGAGAACTTAAATATTTAATGCCTGATATCCATTTCATTGCCTATCCTGTTAAAAAGAACAATGCTGAAAGCGCAATACAACAGATCAATCAAATCCGCATTCTTATATTCCAATATATTAAAACGCTCCAAGTCTATATCAGAACCGCATTCTAATCTTTATCCTTCTGACTTTTTAAAAACCTTGCCACCCACGAACCGCTTCATACCTTTCTCTCATACTCTTCCACAAGAAGTTGCCTCTATAAAAACTCGACAGAGCTTACCCTCATACAACGCAGAACATCCCAATGCACGTGTCACTGTATTTGCACGTTCACCCAAAACATCTCTTACATCCCAAACATATCTCACAGCGCGGATCTGTACATGCCATCCCAATATTATAAGCTCTTGTAAATAGAGCCCCCAGACAGCCATAAGATCTCCAGACTTGTCATAAAAATCTATTTATACCACTGTCTTACCCTTCATAAAAAATGCAAACCGCCTCACCCTATACTTTGCCACCCCCCCAAGTATTACGATAGCTCTTAAACCTCTTGGGATGATTGGTAAGAGGTATGCATTACGCCTTTCTTAAACACGAACATACCAACCTCGTATGACATGCAAAGAAGTAATTTTAATAGATTTAAAATGAGAAAATTTATAATACTTAGATTTCTCATTCAACAGAGAGAATGTTAAACTATCATTATAAGTCAATATATTAGTAACTATTTCTTCATTCTACAAAGCATCTCCATAAGAGCATTTTAGATCACAGATAGAAATAAGCTCAAAACGCACACCGCTACAAATACCCCACGTTTTTTATCGCAATCTTTTTTGAAATCATTTCGCTCTCTAAGATCACCTTTTGTCTGGTTTCCTCTCCCAAAAAGAACGAAAATTTTTAAACTCTAGTAATCTGTAAACAATAATAACTCAGCTTCTTGTCTAACGCGTTCCACCTGCTCACTTCAATATCAGAACACCTCAAAGGACAGATTTCATGAGAATTGTCATGTCCTCTCAACATCTCAAAGGACGATGATTCCTATCAGCAACGATTTGTAAACAGTTCACTTTCTCTGGACAGGCTCCACTCAGCTTCGCCATTTATATGGTTTACTCACATAAAGCTCGACAAGAAAACCCTGCCTGAGAATATTCATCACTGCCGCTAAAGCTCATGCGTCATAATTTTAGCGACCTCACTGCCTAAGGTGCTTTATCACATACAATATATTGATTTATAATGGAACTTTATTACGCTTTAACTTGAATGAGAGCTCTCAATATCATCAGATTCTCTCATTTCAAATCTGCTCTCTATTGAATCAATCAAAACCATTTTCTTGCACATCACAAAGGAAGAGAGCCTGCGCAGCGTAAAACTGTACAAGAAAGACATGCCTCTTATGGACTTGTCTCAAGTGCCAAGGGCTGTCGCAATACCCACGAGCTGGCAAGGTGTATGATAGTGCCAGTTTGTTACGACTCAACACTTTTTTACCACACAATGGATAATTTAACCTTTTCAGTTTCTCTCACTTCCAATTTTGGCAGGTTGCGCACAATTTTCATTGTTTCCAAGCTTACAGTAATAACCCGCTGAAACAATTCCAATGGATAAGCTGGATTACCCACCGTTTCAACAGCATAGCGATTGGCATCATTCACAATCCCACTCGCTTTATCCGTTTTGACAACCTGCCGCTCCATAACCCATTCAAGAGCAGGCCTGCCATTGATCACATACTCATAAGCTTCAAGAGGAATATTCTGCATCGTGATATGCGCATTATAAATCACTGTGCTTTTATCAATAGCGCCACGCTTACCAGCAAATTTCATCGCCTCAACACGATAAAAACTCTTCTCATCAGAAATCACCCAAGTTCTTGGATCTCCCTGTTTATAGGTAACGGGATAGGGTTCAATCTCTTCATAATTCATATGCAAATCACCAAGCTTGCGCCCTGCTGTAACAAAAGCCCAAAAATCCTCTACCTTTTTAACTGTTGGAATACGCGGCAATTGTTTAGATAAATTATGCGCATAGCGAGCACGATAATCTTCAGAATGCAAAATCCCGTAAACATAATAAAACAAATCATCCTTTGTTATCATTTCACCAGGATAAGCTGCCTTAAAATAAGCCAACCCTTCATCCGTAAGAGCATCACGCCGCTCTAAACCAGTTTCTTTGCTTTCCTCTGCAAAATTTGCAAACAAATGAACCTGATCCCCCTCCTTATTTTTCAAGGACACAGCATCTTCATAAACATACCGTGGAAAACATTGACCAGTATCCATTGCATGAAGATTAGATAAATTCTTAGTCATCAGAACAGAAAAGCCACTGCTTGCTCCAATTCCCGTAACTTGTATCACCTTATTTTCAGCCGCTTGTTCCAGAGGAAAAATATGTGGCATTTGTAAAACTCTATGGTTAAAAACACGATTGTAATAGAGCCACTGTTGTGTAAAAGGACGATAAAGGCTCTGGGTAATATACGTATCTTTAAATTTAAAAGCTTTCCCCCTTATTAATTCTTCTTTAAGGCTACTACTCCAACTAATCTTTCTAGAATCTGTATTGACAAAATCGTTCACAGCATTTGCACGTGCTTTGCGATCAGAATGTAGATACGCAGCATTAAAACGCTCTACTTCACTGTTATAAAAAGCAATCATATTGCTCATATTCTTTGCTAAAGCTTCACGACTTGAGTTATATGTCCAAGCATCACGACTAGTTTGTATACCGCCAGAAAAATTTTCAAAGAGCCTTTTATCACTGCCTTTCTTGTCACCTAAGGCTAGAAATTTTTCAAAATCATTATTGCGCTGATTCAGCCAATCGCCATGCTCATCAGGTGTAATCATCTGCCAGCTGTGTTCACGTGTGATACCACCAATACTCCCCAACCTCTGAAGTTCACGGAGCTTTTCTTTTGCTGTGAGATAATCTCCAATATCACGAAAATATATTTTCCCATGCTGTTGTGCATCCGGATTTTTAACCAAAATGGAAATCGCAATAGGTGCGCGAGACCCAGAACCAAAAATCTTTCCCCCCTCCTTTCGAGAGAGTTCTCCAGAAGTTCGTTGATTCCCCCGCAAATGGAAAATATAAAGGCTGCTAAATTCCTCGATTAAACATTTTCGTAAACCATCCGTAGAGTAACTACTGATAAAACCTGCATTTGTCACAAAACCAATAACACCACAGTCTTTTATACGGTCACTTGCCCAACGAATGGCACGAATATAACTGTCATAAAGTCCATTAACATTGCTTGCTTTAGATTGAGCGGCATAGGTTTCACGAATGCGACGATCCAATTTAGGATAGCCAATATTCTGCGCATTGTCGTTTTCACTTTTTTGTCCAGAAGAATAAGGGGGGTTGCCAACAATAACACGAATATCCAGTTCCTTCTGGTGCGCCCGACGTGTACTGTTATCCACCAGCAAATCACTGATCAGGTCTTTTTCTTGCTCATAAAGCTGGAATGTATCGGTCAAACAAATTCCCTCAAACGGAACATAATCGCCCCCCATCAGACCATGATAGGTCGTCTCAATATTAATGGCTGCAATATAATAGGCTAAAAGCACGATTTCATTGGCATGAATTTCACGACAAAATTTGTGTTTCATCTCCTCTGGTTTTATCAAACCCGATTGTAAAAGCCGCGTGATAAAAGTACCCGTTCCAGTAAAGGGATCCATGATGTGCACACCCGATGAGCCAAGCGTTTGCCCAAATTCTTGCTCTAAGACATCATTGACAGAGTGCAAAATAAAATCCACAACCTCGACGGGGGTATAAACAATGCCTAATTTTTCTACAGTGCGTGGAAAAGCATAACGAAAAAACTTATCATAAAGCTCTACAATCAACCTCTGTTTTGCTTTTGGATCCGTAATGCCACTGGCGCGTAATTTTACACTTGCGTAAAATTTTTCCAGATCTTTGGATTCCTTATCAAGATTTGCCTCATCAAGCACATCAAGCATACGTTGCATAGCACACGAGACAGGGTTCTCACGTGTGAACTGATAGCCTTCAAACAACACCTGAAAGACAGGACGCGTGATAATATGCTGTGCCAACATCTCAATCGCATCAGCTTCTGTAACAGCATCATTTAAATCATCACGCAGTTCTGCCACAAACCTGTCAAAGGCTTGACGCGCCTCAGTATTTGGCTCTGCCAGAATGCCTGTTAAGCGCGTGATATGATTCTTAGCAATTTCAGCAATATTGCTCGCCCAATCCTCCCAATAATCACGTGTCCCACATTTCTTAACGATCTTTGCCAAAATCGCACGAGAAAGTTCATCTACGCAGAAAGAAAGCTCCTCGTTTACCTGCTCTGTAAGAAAGCAATCATGCTCCAGACTTCCAATTCCCGCTCGTGCAGGCTGTGAGCGAACCGGAAGATTGTCTACAACAGCCGTAACAGCCTCTAACTCAGTGCTCTGCGTGACACCAATAATCTCAATCACATTGCTGATATCTTGCCCGAGGGATGCCTTATTAATCGTCGCATCAAAACGATCATCATGCGCACGCAAAGCATTTAAAATTTGCCAGATAACCCGATATTTATCATTGTTGTTCAAAGCCTGTTCCGCTGGAGTATCAGGAGGAATACCAATTGGCAAAATGACATATCCCATCTTTTTACCCTCAGAGCGACGCATCACCCGCCCAACCGCTTGCACAACATCAATCTGGCTCTTGCGTGGATTTAAAAACATGATCGCATCAAGAGCCGGAACATCCACCCCCTCAGACAAACACCTTGCATTGGTTAAAATACGACAAATATCATCCCCACTATCAGCTTTCAGCCAATCAAGTAATGCACCACGATCCTTTGCATTGAAAGTGCCATCAACATGCTCAATTTCACACTTCAGAAAATGCTCATTTTCTGTATCCTCTTTCGTATAATCAAGATATTCTCTAACAACCGTAGAAAACTCATCACGCACAAGTTCAGAACTTTTAATAGTTTTACAAAATGCTAAAGCACGATGCATAGGATATGAATCCGTACCAACATCAGCCTTCATATTTTGTTTTGTCAAAGCCTTATAACAGCCAATAATCTTTGTTGCATCATCAAGAATAAGCTCAGAATCGCTATCACTAAGGCGCTTCTGAACAGCGGAACTGACCAATTTTTCGTCCATTGCTAAGACAATAACCTTATAATCTGTTAAAAGATCATTTTGTACTGCCCATGAAAAACCCCGATAAAAAAGTGTTTTACCAAAAAGCTTTTCATCATCCATAGAAGCAAGAACAGCATTAACTTCATTCGCGCGACTTTTTGCGTTATCACCAAAAATGCGTGGTGTCGCTGTCATATAAAGGCGTTTCTTGGCGCAAATAACATCATTAGAATGCACCTTAACAAAATTGGATTCACCCTCGCCCACCAGCGTTGCCCCTGTTGTACGGTGCGCTTCATCACAAATGATAAGATCAAATGTTGGCAAACCATAGTTTTTCTGAGCATCAGCAATCACCTGAATAGATTGATAGGTTGCAAACACCACGGTCATCTTATCTGCAACACTCTTCGCCACCTGTTCTGCAAGTTTAGCAGCATCGGTTGTCGCCGGAAAAGCAAGATCAAACACATCAATTTCAGCAACATCATCACTATTTTTACGACGCTTTCCCACTTGTGTATCGGAACATACAGCAAAAGATCTCAATCCGATTCCTGCATCCGTTGTCCATTCACGGACCGTCTGTGACATCAGTGCCAAGGAAGGAACAAGAAACAAAACAAACTTGCCTTCACCCGCCAAATCCTCAGCAATTTTAAGACTGGTAAATGTCTTACCAGTCCCACAAGCCATAATAAGCTTCCCCCGATCTGCTTGAGCAAGCCCAGCACGCACATCAAGCAATGCTTCCAATTGATGTGGACGCAACTTCTTTTTATCCTCCAAAACAACTTTGCCCTGGGCTGCAAAAATTTCCCAACAGACCGGACTTTGTTGCATATCGGAAAGATTAATTCGTATAACAGGAATATCCTGCCCCCGTATCATTGTTTCAGCGTTATCACTCCAAGCACTTTCAGTACTATCTATAATAACACGCCGCTTGAATGGAGCTTTCCCTGATGCCGAAATAAAACTATCAATATCTGCTTTTTTAATTCGATAGGCTGCATCATAAAATTTACATTGGATTGCTGCAAACCCCTCTTCATCACGAAGCTTTGCCACAAGATCAATACCGGTATCCCGACCATCCCAACCATTTTCATGAGCCCAATCTTTAAAGGTTTGAACCTTTTCATAACACCCAGACTGAAGAGGATCATATATTAGATAAGCAAGAGCAAAACGCTCAAAATATGTACCTTTATCTCGTTCGGTACGCGCTTCATCACGATATGTCTGTAAAAGCGATTGCAGCGTCGTCATGCTTCCCCCCAATGAAAAATACCTTCAATTATCGAATCTAAACCAATTCGTCAATGCCTCTTGTTCTACCCAAAAAACTTAAAAAAGCTTAAAATTGCTTGATTTTAAGACATTTCTTCTATGCTTAATTAAATCAACAATAGAGAATCTTTTGATCCTTTTGAGTATCCCCCAAATCATATGATGCATTTATTGATGTCTATATCCCTATGGAAATAAACGGTAAGGCGTGATGATTTTGAAAATATTTTTTGCCTTTTGTTAAGAATACAAAATAAAGTGCGCAATAATTTTAGGATTTAGCTTAAGAATGAGAGGAGGAAATGGATACGACACCTGCGAACACACAAGACACCAAGGAAGAAACTCCACACACAAAACAGCGCATTTTACGAACGATCATGCATATAATTTCACTATAAATACGCAAAATATTAATCGTGATATTCAAAATATTGATTTTTGAAATATTTCTTTATCTTTTGTTCTTTCGTAGACTAATTATTCGCTTCTTATACTTTATAGCGGGTGGTTTTAGAATTCTTTTTTATATGTACAATATTTTGATTTATAATGATAATATAGCGTCATTCATATTAAATTAGAACTCTGAATAACGTAAGATTTTCTCATTTCAAATCTGTTTATCTTGAATCAATCAAAACCACCCGCTTGCACATCACAAGCGGGATGAGTGTGTGGAGAAAAACTGTACAAGAAATGACTAAAAATGGCTCTTATGAACCGCCGCCTTAATGCAAGGTCTATCGCAACACCCAAGAGCTGGCAAATATAATGATGGTGCCGGCTTATTACTTCATAAGCGTAAAGATGGAGGTGCTCAATAGATTTACCATGAACAGCGTCGCAAAATAGGCTTAGATACCTTGAGAAATGTTTCTTTAAAACAAGAGTGTTAATGTGCAACACAATGGCGCTCTGTATCGAACTTGTAGCAGGAGGAAGAATACCATACCAACTAGACATACCATTGCTCATCACTAGCGCCATTATGTTCTTTAGCAGCATAACTGCAGCTTGGTATTACGATGCTCTTACTTCATCTCACATCTGCTGAATATGAGCTTATTCTTTTTCAATAAATGAAAGCCCCTTTCATTCATACATCATTCAAAATAAGAAGCTATCCGCCTCTCAAACTTTTTGTTGTCCTCACCAAACTCATGAAATCAAACCCGCATCTCACGGTATTAGTTCTTAAGATCACGCCCCCTACCGAGTATCTGACGGCATCCTTACCCTAGAAACTCAAATGGCTTGTTTATCCTTCAGCTCCAAAATCATGAGATAAGGCAGAAAAAAGCGATGCCTTAAACAAAATATTCTAAAGAAAGCTAAGTTACTCGCATAAAGGAACAGAAAATGGCTGTGTCTTAGGTCACATTTTAAAACTTGAGCACGATCATAATTTATTTGCATAAACCTAAACACCTATAATTTGCACCACCTTCTGCAAAACTAAAAGTGAGAAATCCTCATAACCTCTTTTCCGAAAATCTTAAAAAGACTAAACGAAACCTCTTAAACTGCTCAACTATCTCGATACCAGTTCATTTTTTTGGAAGAACGGAGGTTTAAGCTGTTTTTGGCATCAACCTTCTTTTTTGTTCTTTTGTTTGTTAGCAGATATACTATTCACTTCCCCCGCCTCTTTTTAGGTTAAATCTTAAGAATCGTCGCGCAGTATATTTTATTTGTCCTCCTCTTCACATCTCAGAAGACGAGAATTTTTAACAAAATTCAGTCTGCAAGCAATCTCATTCTAACGGGTTCTATTTAATTTCTCCTTAATAGGATTTACTTCCATAAGACTCGACAAGAAAGATTTAAAATATTCATCATGCATTCTCAAAACATTTAATGCCTCAAGAAGGCTTATATGCCTACCATATCTCACATGATGGGGTGCCCTATAAAACATTCACCTCTAGTGGTACGCTCCACTTAATGAACAAAGCGTTTTCTAAAATAGAGCAGCAAATAATGCTAAACTTTTTCCATTCATGTTTCGCTTCATAAATGCTTCATCCAAGTGGAAAGCATCACGAACAAACATGCCCCAATTGATAAAGCTTAATCGCGTGAAAGAGCGACAACAGGGTCAAGCCGTGAAGCTTGCCGCGCTGGAGAAAAGCCAAAACATATTCCTATGAGGGTTGAAAAAGTAAGAGACATAATGATCGATTCAATAGTATAAACCAAATGAATAGGTGCCTTAAACAGAAGAAACAAGCCACCGATAGAAAGTCCAAGCAAGATCCCCAAACCACCACCAATCACACAAACCAAAATCGCTTCAATGAGAAATTGCTGTAAAATATCACTTTGCCGTGCACCAACTGCCATACGCACGCCGATTTCATTGATCCGCTCAGAAACAGTGACCAACATAATATTCATCACCCCAATACCCCCCACAACCAGGGAAATAGCTGCAATTGAAGAAATTAAAAGTGTTAAAATATTTGTACTCTCCATAACACGTTCACGGAAAAATTCAGAATTTCTAATGAAAAAATCTTCCCCGCCATGCCGCATAATGAGAAAACGTTTTATCATGGTCTCCGCTAAATATGAATCAATATCATCAGCAATCCTAACGGTAATCGCACGAACTTCTGTTGTACCAAGAAAACGCGTCTGCACTGTTGTATAGGGTAAATAAAGCTGTAAAGTATTTGATGTATCTCCACTTGCATTATTTTGCGAATCAACAACACCAATAATACGCGCAGGAACATTACCCACATTCACCACCTTTCCAAGGGGGCTTTCATGGCTATGGGGGAAAAGAACAGACAATGCTTCTTTCTCGATCACGAGATCAACCGCCCGATCATGGACACTTTTTTGATCAAAAAACTGTCCTTTGAAAACTTTGAGCCCCTGTGTCTGAAAAAATTGTTCTCCCACCCCCGCAATAATGGCATTGACTTCAACTGCACCAAAACGCACTTTCGAGCTTGCTGAAATCTGTGGTGTTACACCAGAAACATAAGGTAATCCAGACAAGGCTTCTGCATCAGCTTCAACCAAACTGGTTATTTTTTCTGCTTGTGGATCAGAAAAACTTTTACCAGGAAAAATGGTTAATGTATTAGTACCCAAACTTTTAAAATTTTCCAGAATTTTCTCTCGTGTACCATTCCCTAAAGCCACCATAGCAATAATCGCCCCAATACCGATAATCACCCCAAGCATTGTTAGAAAAGTCCGCATGCGATGTGCATTCATTGCCAACAGAGCCATCACAAACGCCTCACGGAATCGCTCAACAAAAGAACGAAAAAAGCCCAGTTTTTGTTGGCCTTTTAGATTTTGTTGTTCCTGAAGAGATTTTCCACCAACTTTTGTTTTTGCAACCTTTGACCGCTTATCAGCAATAATTTCCCCATCACTGATTTCGATAATACGCTCTGCTCTTTCAGCCACCTGCATATCATGGGTTACAATGATAATGGTACGCCCCTCTTGATGAAGTTCATCCAAAATATGCAATACTTCTTGCCCACTCTTTTTATCCAATGCACCAGTTGGCTCATCCGCAAGAATGACCTCCGCATTATTCATGAGCGCCCGAGCAATAGAAACACGTTGTTGCTGACCACCAGAAAGCTGATTTGGACGATGATTTATCCGATCCCCCATGCCCAAACGCGTTAAAAGATCCTGTGCCCGCTGTTTCCTTGCTTCCACGGCACATCCCGCATAAATAGCCGGAATTTCAACATTACCAAGAGCTGTCAATTCATTCAACAAATGGTAACGCTGAAAAATAAAACCAAAATGATTACGTCGCAAAGCCGACAATTCATCCGCAGAAAGGGAAGCTGTTTCTTTACCAGAGATCCAATAACGACCAGAAGTTGGACGATCAAGACAGCCTAAAATATTCATCAAGGTCGATTTACCTGAACCGGAAGCACCTACAATTGCCACCATTTCACCACGTTTAATGGTAAGATTGATGTTTTTCAAAACGGTAACAAACGCTTCGCCCGCAGGAAATTTGCGCACAATATTTTCCAAGACGAAGACAGCATCTGCTTGATTTGTGCTCATGCTTTAACTCTCGTCTTCGCTATGCATGTGAGAAGACTCTGGCATCACTCCATCAGACGAACTGGTGACGACGACATCACCCTCGTTAAGTCCTGAAATAATCTCTGCCATAACCTTATTATTCAACCCAACGCTCACCTGTTTAGTAACCACCTTATTTTCCCCCACCAAAACAGAAACCCATGCTTTACGCTCTCTTGTCTCATCGCGTAAAGCATCACTTGGAACCAACAAGACATTCTGCGCGCGCCCTAAGATAATATGAACTTGAGCAGTCATATAGGTTCGCAAAAAATTGTCCGCATTATCAACATGTAGAATTCCATTGTAATAGATAGCCGATGATATTAAAGCACTAGAACCACTCACCATACCAGGATTAATACTCACATCAGCACGAATTGCTTCAGGAGCCGGCTCTACTTTTTCTAAAACGCCTTCATAACGACGCTGTGAATTACCTAGAACTGTAAAATAAAGTGGTTGTCCAGCTCGGACTTTAAGAACATCTGCTTCTGAGATTTGCGCCTTGATCGTCATCTTTGATAAATCACCCAAAATAACAATCGTTGGCGCCGACTGAACCGCATTCACATTCTGCCCTTCTTCCACAACTGTTGCCAAAACCGTTCCCGCTGAAGGGGCAGTGATGCGTGTATAACCTAAATTAACCTCTGCACTCTCCACATCAATTTGTGCTTGCACAATCTGCTGACGAAGTTGTTCAATTTGCGCCTCGCGTATTTTCACCTGTGTCGTAGCCTCATCGAGGTTCGCACGTGAAACCGCACGTGTTTCAATCATTTTTTTCTGACGCTCTAAATTTTTCTGTGCAAGAGAAAGATAGGCTTCTTGTTCTACCAAACTCGCATAATAATGCGATAATGCTGCTTTTTTTCTTTTTAAATCATTTTCCTGATCTGTAGGATCAATTTCTGCCAAGAGATCGCCTTCTTTCACAACACTCCCAGGGGAAACATGCATTGACACCACACGCCCTGTTGCTCGCGCACCAACAGCCACCAACCGGTAAGGACGTACAAGACCAGCAGCTAAAACACTTTCCTCAATATCCCCACGTTTCACCACCGCTGTTATATAAGTTGGAGTAGATGTTCCAAAAAAAACAGAACGTAACCATAACAACAAGAGAATGAGAAATATAGCAGTTAAAAAGAAGGAAAGTTTTTTGTGTTTTGTAATGAAATTTTTGAGTAAGTTTTTTTTCATTTCCCTACCTTTGCACGCGAACGAGGTGCATTATCAACGACTTCTGGACGCGATACATCAACAACGCCATCCCAGCCCCCCCCCAATGCTTTCATCAACGTGATATATTGCGTAACCAAAGAAACACGGCTATCTTTAAGCGCCATTTGTGCAGAATAATAAGAGCGATCAGCATTTAACAATTCAAGAAAACTAGTATTTCCATTCTCAAAAAGGTTCCGTGAAAGTTTTAAGGAATGAAGAGAAGCTTTATTCGCAACGATTAGCTTTTCTAAGCGTTGATGTTCCTTCGTTAATCTTACAAGCGCATTTTCTACATCTTCTAAAGCTTCCAACACAGCAGCTCGATAAGTAATAAAAGCTTGATCACGCTGCGCGCGCGCTACCGCAATAGAAGCCTCGACCTGACCTCCATTAAAAAGAGGAAAACGAAGACCAGGTCCAAAAGACCAGCCAATCGTTGAATTTTTCCATAATTGATCAATTGCCGTTGCTGCTGTCGAAATATTACCTGTTAAAGTAAGTGATGGATAACGATCTGCTTCACGTTGACCAATCCGTGCTGTCGCTTGCGCATATTGACGCTCTGCCCGTCGTAAATCCGGACGTGTTAACAAAATATCGGCTGGAATTCCTGCTGGTATCGGCCAGCGTGGTTGTGGAATCTTTGCATGCTTAGCATTTTTTTGTAAAAGATCCTTCAATGCCGTAGGCACACGACCAGTTAAGACAGAAAGGCGATGAACGCTCATTGCTAAATTCGCTTCCATCTGTGATATATCTGCTTCTGTATTTGCCATTTGTGCTTGCGCATTTGAAACATCAAGCTCAGAAACATCACCAGCTGTTAATCTAGCGCGCATCAGTTCATAAGTTTTACGTTGTGATACAGCAATTTGCCGCACAATAAACAACTTTTGTTGCCAACCACGCATTTGCACATAATTTGTTGCCACATCTCCTAGTAATGTCACCATGGTAGCGCGCATATCTTCCACAGCCGCATCAAGGCCATAACGCGCTGCTTCAACCGCACGTTTATGCCCACCAAAAAAATCCAGCTCCCAGCTTGCATCAAAACCACTACTATACTGGTTGAACAATGCATCAGACTGTCCAGAACGACTACGGGTTCCTGAAATTGAATTGGACACATTTGGCAAAAGAGTTCCCACAACCTGTCCTAAACCCGCACGCGCCTCACGTACCCGAGCTTTGGCAACAGCAACATTATTATTTCCAGAAATCGCGTAATCCATTAACGCATCTAGAACAGGATCATTCAAATGCCGCCACCATCCGGCAAGCGCAACGGGCTGCCCTGCAGTCTGTGCAGATTTTTCTCCCCAAACTGCTGGAACACGAAAAGATGTTTTCTGGTAATTAGGACCAACCATACATCCTGACAAAAGCAAACACAACAAGACACTAAAAAATAATCCACGAGAAGCGCCCCATTTGAGATTTCTGATATACATCCAGTCTCCCGCATTCTTTCAGAATCATTATTTAATATTAATACTTTATTTACCTCTTATTTCAAACTTGACGTGAAAAATCAAATACAGTTTGCACAGGAATATGATCTGAAGGGCGTTCCCATCCGCGCGCATCACGAAAAATCGAAAGATCTACAACAAAAGGAGCTAAATCTTGAGAAGACCAAATATGATCAAGCCGCCGCCCATAATCGGTAAATGCCCAATCGCGAGCACGATAACTCCACCATGTGTAAAGCTTGGTAGGAACAGGAATATGCAACCGCATCAGATCAACCCATCCACCTTGACAACACAAATCCTGCAAACGCTCGGTTTCAATGGGAGTATGGCTTACAACCTTCAACAATTGCTGATGAGACCAAACATCCTCTGCCAAAGGAGCAATATTTAAATCTCCCACCAAAAGAGAAGAAAGACCATCGCCTTGATCCGCACGAATGGAGGACATTTCTTCTAAAAAATCAAGCTTATGACGAAACTTTTCATTCACATCAGCATCAGGGATATCTCCCCCAGCAGGAACATAAAAATTATGAATCCGCAAGCTTCTCCCATGGGCTTCCACAATAACTGAGATATAACGGCAATCTTGGTTTTGACAAAAAAAACGCTTTTCTACCTTTTTAAAAGGCAAACGAGAAACAATAGCCACCCCGTTATAAGATTTTTGTCCACTCAATGCGATATGCTTATAACCCGCTGCTTCAAAAGCCTCCACTGGAAATAAAGCATCTGGACATTTTGTTTCCTGTAGACACAAAACATCTGCGGAAAAGAGATTCAAATACTGAAAAACCTGTGCAAGACGCAAACGAATAGAATTAATATTCCAAGTCGCAATACGAAAGAACATTTGTTTTAATCCCAATGACGTAACACTCTTTCTTCATTTCTTCGAAGGAAGTGTGAACATCCCATTAGCGAACCGGACGTCTGTCCGCACATTCATAATCTGCACAGTAGTTTCCAAATTTTGTTGGTCAACAATTGTCCACTGTCGCAAAGCAGAGCCTTTAGAATCAAAAACCATCCTTATTTGCCCTGCCCCAATCGTTTTATCACGCAGAACAATCGTTACAGCCCCTGGATCTTCGCGAAATGCGAACAAGCGCCCAGAAGATACATCAATTTTATCATCCAACAAAAATTTCATTGGCGTTTGCGAAAGTTGTGAAAAGTTCCAAGTATTCAAAGCCCGATTGTTAATACCTACAAATTGGCCATCTGAAATAATCTGTAAAGGCATTTTTTTGTAAATGAAACGAATTTTCCCTGGGCGCTCTAAATAAAATGTCCCCTGAGACATTTTTCCCTTTGGACTAAACTGAATAAAATCACCTGTCATTGTTTTGATTGCCGCAAAGTGATTCACAACATTTTGCGCCTTTATCACTTTATTAGATGCTTGCGAAAAAACAGGAACAGTTAAACACCAAAAGATAATAATTCCCACCAACCCAAAGACTCTTCTTTGCGGTAAAAAAGACGTTTTCATAAAAAATGCTCCCAAGCAATACTTAATTGACTTTATAATTCATAACTTAAGTGATCAACGACGAATAAATACCCTTCTTTATAAGATATAAGATATTGTTTGAAAAAAATATCAAAAGATTTTTAAAAGTATTCTTCTTCGACAGTCTCCAAAATTTTTCGCTTACCCATATCATTAGCTGGACTAATGATGCCTTCTTCTTCTTCTATCCTTTCGATCAATGTGGCGGCACAGTTATAACCAATGCCTAAACGACATTGAATATAAGAAGTTGAAGCCTTACGATCACGAAGCATAATAGCAACAGCTTGACAATAGGAATCATCTGCTAAAGAAAAAGCTAAAGAAACATCCTTTTTTATTTCTTGCGGTATCGTTTCCAAATAATCAGTCTGCGTTTAAGTTTCCGAAATCATCAAATTTTCCTGCTTTTCTGCTGATTTTCTAAACGCATAATATATTCTTTCCCACCCCTAATCTATGAAGCAACATAAATTATAGTCAATACATAATGGATTAAGGACTAAACATATTACTCGCGAACCTAAAAGCTCTTTTAAGTGGCAAAAATGCTTTTTTGACTTCCTTCTCACCCAAAAGAATAAAAATTTTCACCAGAACCGTTCTGTAAACAATTTGGAGTTTAGCAAATTTCACTTAGCTTACCACCCCATATAATTCATTTATATTAAGACTCGACAGATCAGCCTTGCCCTAAATATTTAGAGCGCACTTAAAAAGACACTTAAATATCAAGTCTTACATGCTTTTACACCCCTACACTCGCAATAACATTATTTTATACCAAGATATTGATTTATAATAATTTATCTTTTTAACTTAAATCATAACGCCAAATACAATAAGATTCTTTCATCATATACTCTCTCATATTGAATCAATTCAAATCATTTGCTTGCACGTTACAAGCAAGATTGGTGTATGGATAAAAGTTATATAAGATAAAGAATCCCCTTATAAGGAGTCTCAAGTACCAAGGAGCTATCGCAAATTGAGAGCTGGTATATGAAAATGCAGACTTTCTACGATACAATAGGATAAACACTTGTTTTACAAGGTATTATAAAAAACAACTATAAAGATTTTTCAAAAGCGCTCTTCTTCAGCAGGCACTAAAATTTCTCGTTTCCCTGCGTGATTTGCTGGACTAATAATACCTTCTTCTTCCATCCTCTCAATCAATGTCGCAGCGCGGTTATAACCAATGCCTAAACGGCGTTGAATATAAGAGGTCGAAGCCTTACGATCACGAAGCACAATAGCAACAGCTTGACTATAGGGATCATCTTCTGAAGGAGAAGACAAAGAAACATCAGCACCATCCTCTTCAACTTCTTGCGTAATTGTTTCTAAATAATCCGGTCGTGCTTGCGCTTTGAGATGCGCAACAACCTGCTCCACTTCATCATCCGCAACAAAAGGCCCATGCACACGCTGAATACGTCCTCCTCCCATCATAAAGAGCATATCTCCTTGTCCCAATAATTGCTCGGCCCCCTGTTCGCCTAAAATTGTTCGGCTATCAATTTTTGAACTCACAGAAAAAGAAATACGTGTAGGAAAATTGGCTTTGATCGTCCCAGTAATAACATCGACGGAAGGACGCTGTGTCGCCATAATTACATGGATACCGGCAGCACGTGCCATTTGTGCTAAACGTTGAACCGCTCCTTCAATATCTTTACCAGCAACCATCATCAAATCAGCCATTTCATCAATAATGACAACAATATAGGGCATAGGACTAAAATCAAGTGTTTCCGTTTCATAAAGAGGCTCACCAGTCTCACGATCAAATCCAACTTGAATTGTCCGCACCATTGTCTCTCCCTGACTTGCAGCTTCCCTAAGACGTGCATTAAACCCATCAATATTACGAACGCCTAGTTTTGACATTTTACTATAGCGTTCTTCCATTTCACGAACAGCCCACTTTAAAGCAATCACGGCTTTTTTAGGATCTGTCACCACGGGTGTTAATAAATGGGGAATGCCATCATAAACCGAAAGCTCAAGCATTTTCGGGTCCACCATAATGAGACGACATTGTTCAGGTGTCATACGATAAAGCAATGATAAAATCATTGTATTGATAGCAACAGACTTTCCCGATCCTGTTGTACCAGCAACCAAAAGATGGGGCATTTTTGCTAAATCTGCAACAACAGCTTCCCCCCCGATTGTCTTACCCAAAGCAAGTCCTAGCTTGGCTTTGCTGTCAATAAATTCTTGCGCCTGCAACATTTCTCGTAAATAAACCATCTCACGCTTTGCATTAGGCAATTCTATTCCAATAACATTACGTCCTGGAACCACCGCAACACGCGCCGAAATTGCACGCATCGAGCGTGCAATATCATCTGCCAAACCAATGATACGGGAAGACTTAATGCCTGCAGCCGGTTCAAATTCATACAAAGTTACCACCGGTCCAGGACAAGCATCTATAATTTTGCCTTTGACCCCAAAATCTAACAAAACCCCTTCAAGCTCCTGAGAATTTGCTCTTAAAACAGCAGGAGAAAGTTTTGCATCCTTAACAGACGGTGGTG
Organism: Bartonella sp. AP7XZML; assembly: GCF_042195745.1. Classification (NCBI taxonomy): domain Bacteria; kingdom Pseudomonadati; phylum Pseudomonadota; class Alphaproteobacteria; order Hyphomicrobiales; family Bartonellaceae; genus Bartonella; species Bartonella sp. AP7XZML. The sequence goes on along the minus strand of NZ_JBHIOT010000101.1, from coordinate 14,215 downwards.
GAACCGAAAGATAATCTACAAGAGGAAGAACAAAACCACCCTTTGAAGAAGCTGTTAAAGACTTTCGATTTTTAACAGGAGAAACATAGGCTTTATTTTGATTTTCCTCACACTTTACTTTTTCACCTAAAAAAGTTGGCTCAATCCGATCAAATGGCTTTCCTTGCCCTTTACTCTGAAAACGCCTTTTGAAACAGAATAAACGAAAAAAACGCGCTTGTAAAAAATAAAAAAGATGCAAAAGAGCGCCACAAGTTGTCGCAAAAAAACCATGATTTTCACGATCCTCCTCTGCGGCATATTCCGTATCTTCTTCCAACTCAAAGACTGGATTAACGATTTCGTCTTTTGGAATGCTTTTTTCTTTTCTTTTCTTTGTTCGATGCCGCCATATCACATTACCAGCAAAAGCAGCGGTGAAAAAACCTAAAAGAATAAAAACAACACTGAAAAACACCGTGTAAGGAGGAGAAAGAAAAAGAGGAAAGACTGAAGAAGCAACACTTAAAACTTTATCCCCTAAAACCCCTCCCAACCCCATTGGCAATGGCCAATAAGTAAAAGAAGCAACAGGTGACATAAGGGCAAAAGCAATTAAAAAACAAATCGTTGATAGCACCCATAAAAAAAAGCGCAAAGTCAAATTGTAGATATTCTTTTGCGCCAACAAGAGAAAAGACCAAAATAACGGTGGCAACAAAACAGAAAGACTTGCCAAGCCAAAAAACTGCATAATAAAATCTGAAAAAATTGCCCCCATCCACCCCATAAGGTTTGTAACCTCATTTGTACTTGCATGGGTTAAAGATGGGTCCGCAACATTCCACGTCGCCAAAGCAAACACACAAAAAATAATAAAGCCCAAAAGCCCGAGCCCAATAAATACTCCTATCTGACGTAAAAACATCTCAATAAGACGCGAACCTTGAGAATTTCGCACTTCTAATGAATCATAAGGAGAAGAACTTCGGTGCATCTATCAATTCCAAATACAAAACTTTCATATTTTAAAGAGTTATAACTCCCTCTCTCTCTTAAAAAAGAATGAAGCTTAAACTCTGTGCCGATTTGTAAACAAATCGCCTGTAAACAATCCGACTTCTTATCTAGCGCGTTCTACCTTCTAACCACTTCATATCATTCATATACCCACCACCCTAAGAGACAATCGTTCATAAGGCGCACAAAAAGCTCTCCCTGAATATTTATCACACGATCAACCAAAAACACCTCATGTGTAAAGTGTTACATGGGTGCTATAGGCACCTTCCTAAACAAATAATATTTTTTACGCTACATCATGATAACGGCAAAATATGAATACTGTTTTAACCATCACGAATGACCACAATTTTTTATCTATTTTTATCTATCATACTAACGAAATGGCTCCCTTCAGGACAAGCATACTGAAGTAACTCACACAACTTAAAAAATACACGACCATCTTTGTTTATTTTTAGTTTTCTTTTTTATCAACCAAGTGTAAAAAGAATTGAAGAAGATATTTAAAAAAGCTTATCCGATAAATCTGTAAGATGAATCACATAAATGATTAAGCAGAAAAACTCTGAAAAACCAATCTGTCATCAGATTGGCGCTAAAAAGAAACCTCGTTTTTGTAAAGCAGAGAGAAAAGTAAAAGTTAAGATATTTTAGGCAATGTAAAAAGATATTCTTTTTAAAAGAAAGCAAACTATAAACAATGGAAGAAGTATTGTGTGTTCTAATCGCAATAAAAACGTACAACCCAATAAAAAAATTAAATCTCATAAAACTAAACAATGTGATCTGCTCATTGCAGGGGGGGCAGCTGTCGGTTTAACCCTAGCGATAGCACTCAAGCAAACAGCCCCTAATCTGAAAATAAAAATCGTTGATGCTGCGCCACAAGGAGATACCCCTGCTTCTAACATACGAACCATTGCCCTTGCTGCTGCTTCTATTCGTATGTTAAAACAATTACAATGTTGGGAATCTATAAAACCCTATGCGCAACCCATTCATTCAATGATCATCACAGATACAAGCACAAATGATCCTGTCAAACCCACTCTTTTAACCTTTGAAGGCGACATTAATCCCGGTGAGCCCTTTGCTGCTATGGTAGAGCATAGAGAACTCATCAACACTTTAAAAAAACGTGTCAAAGGTCTCAATATCCCTGTTATTACAAACACCCGTGTCATTGATTTTCATCAAGAAGATCAACATACAACCGTCACTTTAAATAATGAAGAGGTTTGGCAAACAAAATTGCTTATTGCAGCTGACGGAGCCCATTCGAAATTACGCCAAAAAGCAGATCTTAAAAACTTTTCTCATCCCTATAAACAAACAGCAATCATCTGCACAGTTGAACATGAAAAACCCCATAATGGTCAAGCAATTCAACATTTTTTACCTGCCGGTCCTTTTGCTCTTCTCCCTCTCAAAGGCAACCGATCCGCCATTGTGTGGAATGAAGATCATAAAACTGCGCAATATTATCTCAAAGCTGATGCACTTATTTTTGAAACAGAACTCGAAAGACGCATTGGCCATCGATTAGGCAAACTCTCTTGGGATGGCGAACGTCAAGCTTTTCCTTTGAGTCTTTCTTTAACACGTCAATGCGTTAAACCACGTTTTGCTCTCGTTGGCGATGCCGCCCATACCATCCACCCCATTGCAGGACAAGGACTCAATTTAGGATTACGCGATAGCGCTGCGCTGGCTGAAGTGATTATTGAAACAGCACGACTAGGTCTTGACATTGGCTCCCTCACGGCTTTAGAGCGCTATCAAAGCTGGAGACGTTTTGAAATTGTCCGTATGGCTTTAAGCAATGATTGGCTTAATAAACTCTTTTCTAATGATAGCCTTCTTTTACGGATGCTCCGCGATACCGGACTTGGAATCATTAATCAAGCACCAAAAATAAAAAAATACTTCATTCAAGAAGCTGCCGGACTCACTCCAAATGCCCCACGTCTTCTACACGGCTTCCCACTTTAAGAAAAAATTCATACTATTTCACTTTTTTTACAACCTTTCCCTTCCTCCTTCAAAGAACAAAAAATTCCTATCTCATCCAATCTGTTTACAAACCGGATTCCTGTCGAGTAATTTTTCTTGACTTCCTCCTCCCATATTTCACTTAACATAAAACTCGACAAGCAAGCTACATTATGAGAGTATTCACTACGCACTGAAAAAAACGTTTAATATCTCAAAGAGGTTGCTTTATATCACCACACCTTAAAAGAAGCCATTTCACGGCATAATAAAATAAACAAGACTTTTTAGCACACAACACTTTTATTTATAATAATAAGTTCATTGTTCTCATATTGAGTGAGAAATCTAAAGATCATAAAATACCCTTATTTCAAATCTCTCTCATGTTGAAGCAATCAAAATCATTCGCTTGCACATCACAAGTGAAAGTGTCGTATAAATAAAACAATTAAACAAAGCGACAAAAGCCTCCCTCTCTCAAGAACTAAGGACTTTAGCAATATTGGAGGCGAGTAAAGTATATAATGGCACCGGCTTATACTTTTTATTGAAGTAAAAATGGTGGTGTACAATGGATTTTATATGCTCATAGGGGCTTTTACGTTATACTATTCACGAGAAGCGCCATAAAATAAGCTTCGTTGCATTGAAAAACTTTTCTTTTAAAAAAGCGCGTAAATTGGAAACACAAATGCATTCCGTTTGGGGCATTCTGTTTCTCAGACAAACTCTTTAACTTATTGTGGAATACCACACAATTTTAGAAAAAATACTCCGATATATAACAAAGTGTTCCGCACTCTATACCATCACACACAATTGTAAAACCGCATATCATTCCCCTATTTCACACCATAAAAGAAGATAAACTGCAATAGAAATAATCCAATCCTTTTATTTTCAAATACGCTCTTTATTCATTATTCATAAACGCTCATAAATGAATTTTAATCACAAACGCTCAGAAATATGTCATAAATTCTATAAAACCCATAACAGCCATAGAAATTTTCCATTTTTCTACATACTCACTCATCTCAACTAAACGAACGATAAATAAAGTAAATGCCTCATATATAATCTCACAGAAAAAAGACCAAACAAAATCTATAACATCAGGCTTGTTCTACAGAACAGTATTTCAAAAATATAAGTATGCTAATTTATTAACATATTAATTGATAAAATTATCATTTTACATATTGAGTTAAAATCCCTATGCAATAAATTATTCTCATTTCGACCATTTTTGTAAATAATCAATAAAACTATTTATTTACATAGACTAAAAAGAGCAACGTTAATGAAACGATAAAAAGAAGTAAAATATCCCCCCTCTCTCACATGCCAAAAGCAATTACAATATTCCAATCTGGCATCATCATTATGCTTGCCAGATTATGACAACAAGACCTTTTGCATTTAAATAAATTGTTCACGCTCCCTATCATTGTATTTGGTAACTCAATACTTTAATATATTCGTTCAGTATGTTTATACAATTAAATTACCCAAAAGAGCATACTTCTTGCATTTACATTCCTTGGTATTCCCTTATCTTGTAAAGATCGCACACGTGTTACGTTACTTCGAGTTCATCAAGTGTATACCCATTCTCCAACCACTCTTTAATCCACTTAGGTCTACGTCCACGCCCATTCCATAATTCCCATTGGTTATTAGGATTTCTATAATGGCGCTCTTTGCTCACAAGATCAGCGATATCAATTCCATGGGCATTAGCAATTTCAAGAATTTTTCGTCGCGCATTTTGCTTTTCCTTTGCTTGCCGTTTTTTTAATTCCACATCGATTTGTGTACGCATCTCTTGTAGTTCATCAAAATTCATATTTTTGAGATCATTCACCTTAATTACTCCCCTTGCAAAAAAGAATCTTTTCTTGCCATATTTTAAACACAATTATAGACAATTTCTGTCTATTTATTATCGAAATTAAAATTACGATACATATATCACTTTGACGGAGATGTGCTTTGAGCCACAAAGAACTGTTTATTGGTATATCAACTACCACCACTGCATCTTTTTTCAGTTCAATTACTGGAACTACTAAATGCAGTGCTCAAACACCATCACACCTCTCTGACTCTCATGAATCAGTAGTCAAAAGTAAATATAAATCGTCACTCTATAAGTTATGGCAATACGCAACAAAGAACAAGCCCTCTCTATATAATGATAGTGTAGTTCATTATGACAAGAAAACCTCCCCTCATACACAACGGCTTTTTACTTCGTATAAATTTTTTTTAAAAAGATTTTTGCAACTAGAGAATTATATAAAACAAGCAGCTTCAATACAGTATCAAAGATTATTATTTTTTAAAAGCAGCGCCTTTCTTCGTGATTCCAATAATATTGGTTGGCGTAATGTGCTCTATTTTATTCCACACTTTTATCTTGTTGGTTGGATATTCGCATATATTAGAAATACTCTTAGAAGAGAACAAAGCAATAATCACAAGGAATATTCTAAACTAAACAATCTCATTCTGCAAATTTATAAAATCAAAAGACAACGAGAAAAAGCACAACACAGAATTAGCATTTGTATTAATAAAATTCTTCATAATAAGGTGTATTGCTAATGATTGTTCCAGATTTCACATTTTTTGCTGCTGCATACATATCCAATACGCCCTCCATGACATTTTCAGTTGTTGCCGAACAAGAAGCGCGGGACAATGTCTATGTAACAGATGATAAAGATAACTTCTTCTATCAATCATCTCAGCTTAAGGAAACAATCGCAACAGCTGAACAGAGTGAACATAATTTTAACATAATTTTAGGGCAAATTGGTGTTGGAAATGTGAAATTGTTTTCTCTATTTGATGCATTTGATTTTTGCAGAAATCTTACAGCTGCACAAAGCGCTTTAACTTACTGCTATGAACAAACAACATCAAAGTGCGTCTTTGAAAAAGCGACTTTGCAGTTTGTGCTGGATTTTTACAATACAGAAAACTCAAGCCACACCCGTATGCAAAAAGTTACTTCATATATTGGAGTAAAAGCTGCTGTACGAGGAAATGAAGACTTGCAGGAGCCTGTAAAGCTTAAAAAAGAAGAACCAGAACAGACAACTAAAGTAGATTCTCTTTCTCTCTCTTCAAAAGGAGAAGAAGATGCATTTACACATAAAGAAAGTAGCGCCCACGATGCTTTCTCAGCTGAAGATTTTTCTTCATCGAGAAGATCACTGAGTGATGACTGATATTTTCACGAAAACCTAGAATTTTGATAGGATATTATAATGAAAGGTAGATAAGAAAATGTTAAAGCTCTAATTAGTAAGATTGAACAAAATCTCTTCTAATTGAGGGCAAAGATAATGAAAATGATAGAACAAAACAGCGTTGATATGGCATTTAGTCAAAAAGCAGCACGTGAGATTACAGTCGTGATGCTTTCAGAAAGAGAATGGTATTTCACATTTATTTCTGATGATCCAATTACCGGAAAGCCAAATAAATATACATTACTTACACAAAGAGGAAAACTAAGAACTTGGGCTGATCCAAAATATCTCTTTAAGTTTCTTCATGAAAGAGGGGTCATTTGTGGGAGTTTTAATCTTAATCAGGATAAAGAACATGAAACAATTAAATATTCTTCACACAACAGCTCGTAATAAAATTGCTGCGTTTTCTGCAGCTTTAACTGTGTTTTTTATGGGTAGTTCAGCTCATGCACAAGCCCAAGCAAAAACTTTAAAAAATGCGGAGACAGCTCTAAAGGGTTTACAAGGCGATATTGAAAAAATTATACCTATTGCTGCTGCTATTATACTATTATGCTTAGCAATTGGTTATGCAGGACGCTACATCGGAAAAGACACATTTGTACGGTGGGCAATCGGGGTCGTTATCGCAGGTTCAGCAACCCAACTTGTTTCACTGCTATTTAAAACAACATAATAATGGCATTAATTATAAATTGTAAAATACAATATGTTTATTTATATAAAAATATTATTTAGAATTTTAATAAGAGTGAGATATGCAAAATTTAATTAATCTCAAATCGGAAAGTAACAACAAAATCATCGCATTTTCTGCTGCTATGACTGCGTTCTTTATGAATAATTCTGCTTATGCCCAACCATCCGTTCTAAAAAATGCATCGAACGCTCTAACAGATTTACAGAAAGACTTGAAAGCAATTATCCCTATTGCTGCTGCTGTTATACTTTTATGTTTAGCAATTGGCTATGCAGGACGCTACATCGGAAAAGACACATTTGTACGGTGGGCAATCGGTGTTGTCATCGCAGGTTCTGCAACCCAACTTGTTACACTGCTATTTACAAAATAGTAACAATAGCATTAGTTATAAATACAATATGTTTATTTATATAAAAAATATTATCTAGAATTTTAATAAGAGTGAGATATGCAAAGTTTAATTAATCTGAAACCGAAAAGTAACAACAAAATCATCGCATTTTCTGCTGCTATGATTGCGTTCTTTATAAATAGTTCTGCTCATGCACAAGCCAAACCATCGGTTTTAACAAATGCATCGGACGCTCTAACAGCTTTACAGACAGATTTAAAAGTGATTATTCCTGTCGCTGCTGCTGTTATACTTTTATGCTTAGCAATTGGTTACGCAGGCCGCTACATAGAAAAGGATACATTTGTACGGTGGGCAATCGGGGTCGTTATCGCAGGTTCAGCAACCCAACTTGTTACTCTGCTATTTAAAACACCATAATAATGGCATTAATTATAAATACAATATGTTATCTAGAATTTTAATAAGAGTGAGATATGCAAAATTTAATTAATCTCAAACCGAAAAGTAACAACAAAATCATCGCATTTTCTGCAGCTATGACTGCGTTTTTTATGGATAGTTCTGCTTACGCCGCCAGCGCAAGCGTTTTACAAAATGCAGAGACAGCTCTAACAGATTTACAGACAGATTTAAAAGTGATTATCCCTATCGCTGCTGCCGTTATACTGTTGTGCTTAGCAATTGGTTATGCAGGACGCTACATCGGAAAAGACACATTTGTACGGTGGGCAATCGGTGTTGTCATCGCAGGTTCTGCAACCCAACTTGTTACTCTGCTATTTAAAACAGCGTAATAATAGCATTACATAAATTATAAAATACAATATGTTTGTTCATATAAAAATATTATCTAGATTTTAATAAGAGTCAAATATGCAAAAATTAATTAGTATTCAATCGAAAAGTAACAACAAAATCATCGCATTTTCTGCTGCTATGATTGCGTTCTTTATAAATAGTTCTGCTCATGCACAAGCCAAACCATCGGTTTTAACAAATGCATCGGACGCTCTAACAGCTTTACAGACAGATTTAAAAGTGATTATTCCTGTCGCTGCTGCTGTTATACTTTTATGCTTAGCAATTGGTTACGCAGGCCGCTACATAGAAAAGGATACATTTGTACGGTGGGCAATCGGGGTCGTTATCGCAGGTTCAGCAACCCAACTTGTTACTCTGCTATTTAAAACACCATAATAATGGCATTAATTATAAATACAATATGTTATCTAGAATTTTAATAAGAGTGAGATATGCAAAATTTAATTAATCTCAAACCGAAAAGTAACAACAAAATCATCGCATTTTCTGCAGCTATGACTGCGTTTTTTATGGATAGTTCTGCTTACGCCGCCAGCGCAAAGGTTTTAACAAATGCAGAGAAGGCTTTAGGAGATTTACAGGGCGATATTCAAAAAATTATACCTATCGCTGCTGCCGTTATACTGTTGTGCTTAGCAATTGGTTATGCAGGACGCTACATCGGAAAAGACACATTTGTACGGTGGGCAATCGGTGTTGTCATCGCAGGTTCTGCAACCCAACTTGTTACTCTGCTATTTAAAACAGCGTAATAATAGCATTATATAAATTATAAAATACAATATGTTATCTAGAATTTTAATAAGAGTGAGATATGCAAAATTTAATTAATCTCAAACCGAAAAATAACAACAAAATCATCGCATTTTCTGCAGCTATGACTGCGTTTTTTATGGATAGTTCTGCTTACGCCGCCAGCGCAAAGGTTTTAACAAATGCAGAGAAGGCTTTAGGAGATTTACAGGGCGATATTCAAAAAATTATACCTATTGCTGCTGCCGTTATACTGTTGTGCTTAGCAATTGGTTATGCAGGACGCTACATCGGAAAAGACACATTTGTACGGTGGGCAATCGGGGTCGTTATCGCAGGTTCAGCAACCCAACTTGTTACTCTGCTATTTAAAACAACATAATAATGGCATTAATTATAAATTGTAAAATACAATATGTTTATTTATATAAAAATATTATCTAGAATTTTAATAAGAGTGAGATATGAAAAAATTAATTAATCTCAAACTGAAAAGTAACAACAAAATCATCGCAATTTCTGCAGCTATGACTGCGTTCTTTATGAATAATTCTGCTTACGCCGCCAAAGCGAGTACTTTAACAAATGCAGAGAGCGCTTTAGAAGGTTTACAGGGCGATATTCAAAAAATTATACCTATTGCTGCTGCCGTTATACTGTTGTGCTTAGCAATTGGTTATGCAGGACGCTACATCGGAAAAGACACATTTGTACGGTGGGCAATCGGGGTCGTTATCGCAGGTTCAGCAACCCAACTTGTTACTCTGCTATTTAAAACACCATAATAATGGCATCAATTACAAATAATACAATACAATACGATACGTTTATACGATGGGCAATCAGTATTATTATCGTGCCCTCTACAACCAAACTTACTGCAATATTATTGAAAGGTAATTCATGAATCAGTATAATACGTAATGTTTTTAATATCCATCGATTATAGGTGTGTACTAGTAATAATGTAGCCATACTGAAAAAAGGAATATTATTTATAGCAACTTTAATTAAAAGGGGATAAAGGATATGAAACAATCAAATACGTTTCAAGCGAAGACGTGCAACAGGATTAATGTTATTATTATCACTTCAATGATGTTATTAATAACGCAATCTGCATATGCTCAGATGGAAACAGAGAGCTTGGATGCCTTCATAGGAATGCAATATGGATTAAGTATACTTATTCCTATCGTCGCCATCATTATTCTTTTATTTCTTTTGCTTATTTATATATTTCGCATCATCGCAAGAGCTACATTTATACGATGGGCCTTCAGCGTCATTATTGCTGGTGCAGCCTTTTATATTAGCCACATATTATTTCACCTCCACTGACAAGAGCACCCCATGAAATCACAAGAACAAAAAGAATTCCCCCTATTCAAAGGAGCAACACGTGTTCCAACGGTATGGGGTGTCCCCATGATGCCATTTATCGTTATGGTTATGGGGGTCGCTGTTATTGCCATGACAGTAAGTATCTTTTTGTGGATTATGGCGCCTCCATTATGGTTCATTATGGTGCAAATTACTAAAAACGATGATAAGGCGTTTCGTATCTGGTGGTTATGGATCGATACTAAATTTCGCAATCGCAACAAAGGTTTTTGGGGCGCATCAAGTTATAGTCCCTCTGATTATAGTAAAAGGAGATAAACATGACAGCTGTTGAAAGCAGCAAACGCCTTGCATCAGAGACACCTGTAAGCCTGTTTCTGCCTTATTCACATCATATTACAGATACGATTATTTCTACTAAAAATGCGGAATATTTGTCAATTTGGAAAATTGACGGGCGTTCGCATCAAAGCGCTTCAGAAGAAGATATTTTTCAATGGATAAAAGAGCTTAACAATACTCTACGGGGTCTTGCATCAGCCAATTTATCATTTTGGACGCATATTGTGCGCCGCCGTGTTTATGAATATCCTGATTCAACATTTGATCAAATGTTTTGCTATCAACTTGATGAAAAATATCGACAAAGCTTTACTGGTTATAATTTGATGGTCAATGATTTATATCTGACTGTCATTTTTCAACCGATAGCGGATAAAATTATGTCGTTCTTTTCTAAACATGAACGTGAAACGCTTGATCAAAAAAAGATGCGACAAGACACATGTATCAAAGAACTCAATGACATCAATCGTACTTTAGGCCAATCTTTAAACCGTTACGGTGCAGAACTTCTTGGTGCTTATGAAAAAAATGGGCATGTTTATTCTTCTGCACTTGAATTCCTTGGAATGCTTGTCAATGGTGAATATCGCCCTATGCCAATTTGCCATGACCGTTTTGCTGACTATATGTCTGTCAATCGACCTTTTTTCTCAAAATGGGGCGCTCTTGGTGAACTGCGAACAACCAGTGGAATGCGTCGATTTGGAATGCTTGAAATTAAAGAATATGATGCAACAACCAAACCAGGACAATTAAATGTTTTGTTGGAAAGTGACTTCGAGTTCGTATTGACGCAGAGCTTTTCGGTGCTCTCCCGACATGCTGCTAAAGACTATTTACAACGGCATCAGCGTAATCTGATTGATGCACGAGATGTGGCAACGAGCCAAATTGAACAAATTGACGAAGCACTAAACCAGCTTATCAGTGGGCATTTTGTCATGGGAGAACATCACTGCACATTGACGATCTATGGTGATACAATTCAACAAGTTCGCGACCATATGGCCAAAGCAAGTGCAGCATTACTAGACGTTGCGGTACTGCCTAAACCTGTAGACTTAGCGATAGAGGCTGGCTATTGGGCACAACTTCCTGGCAATTGGAAATGGAGACCACGTCCTGCTCCGATTACATCATTGAACTTTTTATCATTTTCATCTTTTCATAATTTTATGTCAGGAAAACCCACTGGCAACCCATGGGGACCAGCCGTCACAATTCTTAAAACAACCAGTAAAACACCGCTTTATTTCAACTTTCATGCCTCCAAACTTGAAGAGGACTCGACAGATAAACGTTTACTTGGTAATACCGCACTTATTGGACAATCTGGTTCCGGTAAAACCGTGTTACTCGGCTTTTTGTTAGCACAAGCACAAAAATTTAAGCCGACAACTGTTGTTTTTGATAAAGATCGTGGCATGGAAATTGCCATTCGAGCGATGGGTGGAAAATATTTAACATTCAAGCCAGGCAGAAAAAGTGGTTTCAATCCTTTCCAACTCCCACCAACACAAGAAAATCTGATTTTTTTGAAACAATTTGTTAAAAAATTGGCAGAAGCTGGTGGTGAGGTCACGCATCACGACGAGGAGGAAATTAACAAAGCTGTTATGTCTGTTATGAGCAGTAATATTGACCAATCACTCCGTCGTTTGTCCTTTCTGGTACAATTTTTACCAAATCCACGTTTAAGTGATTATAATGCTCACCCATCTGTTCATGCTCGCTTACTAAAATGGTGTGAAGGTGGTGATTATGGATGGTTATTTGATAATCCCCATGATGCTCTTAATCTCTCAACACATCAAATTTACGGCTTTGATATCACGGAATTCTTAGATAATTTTGAAACTCGCACTCCAGTGATGATGTATTTGCTTTACCGCACAGAAGGCATGATTAGCGGACAGCGGTTTATGTATATCTTTGACGAGTTTTGGAAGCCTTTGCAAGATCCGTACTTTGAAGATTTAGCCAAAAATAAACAAAAGACCATCCGTAAACAAAATGGTATTTTTGTTTATGCAACACAAGAGCCTAGCGATGCCTTGGAAAGTAATATTGCCAAAACACTCATTCAACAGTGTGCAACTTACATTTTTCTAGCCAATCCCAAAGCAAATTATGAAGATTATACAAAAGGCTTTAAACTAACAGATGCCGAATTTGAACTCGTTAAAGGACTTGGTGAGTTTAGTCGCCAATTCCTCATTAAGCAGGGTGATCAATCTGCGCTTGCAGAACTGAGTCTTGGTAAATTCCATCTGACACGCGATGGAAAAACCATCGAACACGACTTTAGTGACGAGCTCTTAGTGTTATCAGGAACGCCTGATAACGCGGAGTTAGCCGAAAGCATTATCGCAGAAGTTGGTGATGATCCGGCAATATGGTTACCAATTTTCTTACAGCACGCAAAAAATGACAGGAGGGAAACATGAAAAAAAAGGTCATTTCAATAGTAGTTGTAATAACTTTAGGGATTTCAAACCCAGCGATGGCTTGGGTTTGGGGCGCTGGGGCGGCGGATTTATCGGCATCCGTTCCAACGAAGTGGCCCAATTTTTTTGGAAGTTCATCTTCAAATACATCAAAGTCTAAAAAAACTCCACAGCAAAAGAAAGCGCCACCTGATGCCCAACTTCTCGATATGCTAAAAAAACACCTTGAGGAAGTAAAAAAGATACACGAGTCTATAACGGGAAGCCAAAAATTCGATACTAAAAAACTTAAAAATGTACAAACAGATCACAGTAGCTTTTTTCTCAAAAATCCAGAGAATCTCTACAATAGAAATAAAACTTCTGCTCTATCTACATCACTTGAAAATATTTTAAAAGAAGAAGAAATTCCTGTCACTATCCATGAATCTAGCAGTTTTATCAACAAGCGTATCCAATATGCCGCCATCACTGACAAAGCCGTAAGTTTAAAAACTTTTCAAGAAGCAAACAATCGTTTTCAGCAAATTGAAGAACTATTAAACGAGATCACGACAACAAAAGATCTAAAAAGTATTGCCGAGTTACAAGCACATATAATTGGAATGCTTGCTATGCTACAAAATGAAACAGCAAAACTACAAATGGTTACACATTTACGCAATGCTGAACATACACTTATCAAACAACAGAAAGATAAACATAACATAAAAATTTTGAATAGTAAAAACACGAACATGCCTACCATAAGATTCATTAGGTAAAGCTTTTTGTAGCAATATTTTGTATATTATTTTTCCTGTATGCTCGTAAAAAGAAAAAGTTAATGCGTAATACTCAATTCTCTCTCATAGATCGAAAAGGTCTACGAAGTTTCATTTTATCCTTAAAAAAATTCAACGAAAAATACTTAAAAAGCATATAAAAAATTGAAAATTCGTTAAAGAGGAATTCCATGAACTTTACAGTGTTCACGCAACTTTTCAATAAAATTGATCAGATAACAAAAACATATGTCACGGATCTTTCCTCAAAAACAATTGTTACAATTACACCCTTTGTATCAATCGGTATCACAATCGCTTTCATCATCTACGGATGGCTCATCATTCGTGGCGCTATAGATATGCCTCTCTCCGGATTTGTAAATCGTTTCCTACGGATAAGTATTATTACTTCA
>NZ_JBHIOT010000100.1:0-1039 GCF_042195745.1 Bartonella sp. AP7XZML | reverse complement strand
AGCGGGCGAAGATCTGGCTAATTCGATTGTCGATGGCTTTATGTCGTCTATCTCACAATTGATGGATTATTGTAAATCTTTATCTCACCGCATTAAGGGGTGGATTGGTTCCATTGATGTAAGAGAGTTTTTGCCAAGTTTTTTGGGGGGCAAAACAACCATTCAACCGATTGCACAATTTGCGGGGGCTTCTCCTGTAAATTCATCTGCGAGAGAACAAAGAGAGAAAGAGCGTTCCACCATCACCCACAATCAAAACGTTACGGTGCATGTCAATGGCGCCCGTGATCCTGTTGCCACTGGTCGTGCGGTTGCCCACGCCATTCAACGGGCACGTGCTAATGCGCTGCATGGCGGGACAGAATGAGGGGAGGGAGCCTATGAGAGATCCTTTGATGATGTTAGGACCGCATCAATTTTATGTGGACTGGCTGAATTTCCAATCCTTTGAAGAAGAGTTTTCTGCCTCATGGGTTTGTATGGAGCGTTTTGGCAAGGCACCCAGTTTGCAATTTACCGGCTATGGCAATGATGCAAAAACCATTCATGGCGTTTGGTTTCCAGAAGAGTTTGGTGATCGTGTAGCCATTGATGCCATAAGCAGGACCATTCGAACAGCAAAGCCGGTCCAGATGCTTCGTTGGATCAATGATACGACCTATAGTGTCCTTCTCCATGGCCCCGTGGTGATCACCACGATCAATAAAGAGCACGACTATATCAGTCGCTCTGGTCAATCACAGCGCATCCGCTATTCCATTACTCTCTTGCCCTTTTTCAATGGTGGAAAACCACAAGGTCAATATCAGGTGGGACAAACTCTATGAAGATACCAGAAAAGCATGTTGTTGTAGAGTTAGAGGATATGAGTCTCGATCTTATCTGCTTTCACCATGCCATGGCTGTGTTAGGAGACCAGAGGCAAGCTGGTTTACTCAAAGGCTATTGTGAAGCCACCTTGGAAGCCAATCCAGAGATTGCCAAATATGGTGTACTTTTACCGCGGGGCTTAACGGTTATTCTGCCTGAATTTGCACTT
>NZ_JBHIOT010000099.1:0-2528 GCF_042195745.1 Bartonella sp. AP7XZML | reverse complement strand
GAAACAAAGTCCTGCCCTCTCCATATCTTAACGACAACAGTTATAACTATTGGAGCAGTCGCCATGACCGTAGAAAGATAGAATATTTTTTTATAGTCTTGCCAAACAAGAGAAAGCTGCTTTTTATCAAACATTCTGCTGCTTTTTATTTTGGGGAGTTCTGTTTTAAGGCGATATCGCGTTCATTCAGCACGCATTTCAGTTCCTTTTTCACGCGACAATAAAGCCGCGCACGCTTGATAAACAGGTAATAAATGACAACGATTGGCGCCCATATTAAAACATTTAAGAGCGTAAAACACAGGAAAGAAATGGCTATTAATGTTATAAGACTACTCGTCATTTTGTCCCCCTTCCACATTCTGCATACGCATTGCCTGATCGCGTTGTTGTATCGCTTCTTCCAATTGTGGAAGTATTTTGTTCAATTTTCTCGTTAACTTCATGCACATGATCCCAATGATCGGAGAAAAGAGAAGAATCCCTAACCATAGAAGGCCATAAATAATGCGACCTATTGAAAACCGCGGTATTATAAAACTGACCATACTATCCTTCCACCATACCAAATGTACGATAGAGAAAGCAAATTGCAAAACGGTAAAGAGGATAAAAATAAAAAGAATTATTTTACATTCTTTTGAATAAAGAGGCAGAGATTCTTTAAAGTTAAGAAAGCGTATTTTCGCATCAAGGGTCTTATGCGCGAGATTGTGTCTCTTCATTTCTCCCAGATCATTGCGCAATTGTTGTATGGCGTGTTTTTGTTGCGTCGTACTCTTTTTCAAGTCTTGAGCGAATTTAAAAGATAACCTCATATGCTTGATCAACAGGTAAGGAAGCCTGATCATAACCATAAACATTAAAATGGCAATAATGATGCCCCCTAAAAAAGCCAAATGTTGTAGTATTATAATGCTCACTTTTTTCCCCTATCACATTGATGTGGAATTATCATTTTCATTCTCTTCTCAAACAAATGTTTCTAATCTCTTTGCTGTTTTTTTCACGCCATAATGAAGGAGACTATGGAGAATTAAAATAACAGGCAAAGTGATGGCACTACATACCAAAATAAACAAAAACGGCAGCGCTTCAATCAATAACAAAAAAAACAACGGATTATTGTGTGAAACAATCGCATATCGTATAGTAAAAGACGAAAAAAGCACAGCATGTATAAAAAGCGCAACTGCAATGAAAGCCATCCAAGAGATTATTTTATAATCTTTTTTTGAGAGAAGCAAAGATTCTTGAAAAGAAAAGGCACGCAACTGTGTTACAAGAACTGTATTCTGTCCTCTCCATCCTGCCTGATAATGCCTCAAATTCTGCGCTGCACCCTTTTTTAATTTCCTTCGCATCTTACATAACAGTACTGCCCGTTTTATCAAAGAATAATAAATGGACAAGATGATCTTCACGGTAGAAAAGAGTATCATGCTCCACGCAGAATAAATAACGATAACTATCCCTAAGGAGATCAATAATGTAGTTATTAAAAGAGGCATTATAGAAGTGATCACTTTTCCCCCCTATCATATTTTGTTGAGAGATTGGTTGTCTAGCTGTTTCTGCTCTGGTAAGTTTTCCCATTGTAGCATCATTTCCTTCGCATCCCGTTTAAATATGGCGTTAAAAATAGAAAAGAGCGGAAACAACCCAAAAAGAAAGCCAAAAATTATTTGCGGCAAGAGACATAAAAAAGCCCAAACACCATTCCACCCTAAGTTACGAAGAAATTCGATCGCAGGAATCTGTATAAAACTCTGACTCATTTCTTGAAAATCTTCTTGTTTCATTTTTCCCAGTGCTTGGAGCTGTTCCTTGGATATAACGTGAAAAAATTCCAAAGGGCTCATATAGGCAGACGCGGAAAAAAGCACCAACAAGAGGATAGCCAAACAACAAATGATGATATAATCGCCTGTTGAGAGAGCCATCCATTTTTTGAAAGTTGCCGATTGATCCAACACTGGCTGTGATACAAAAACCTTATCTCCCTTATGGGCAGATTGGTGTTGTGATTTATCTTCGATCATACGGATACTCCCCCACTTCTAAAATTCCCACTCTTCAATATTTGATAGCACGCCACCAGCGCGGTAAATTCGCTTAGCACCCTTATCAGAGTAATGCAAGTACTATAAATCCCCTCTACGTATTTTATTCATTTGCCCTATACGCGCTTATACATGAAGCACTATACGTGAGGCACTTACAAGCCCCCCCCTATCCCCAAGGTGGTCCCCCATCTTGAAAGCCAAGCACGCAGCCAAGATCAACCTCAGTCCCAAATCAAACCTCATTCATTGCCTCTTCTCAAGCTTTCTCGAGTGCACAACGTAATCACTGGACGCTTACCTTTTCCTCAAAAAATTTCCAATCTCTTTGCCTTAAAATCCACCCCTTTGCCTCAAAGCCTCGTTGTCAATCTGGCCCCCCCAAAAATGATAAAGCCCTAAAATGATAAGGATTAATCATTTGGCAAGCCGCCGCATGAATACCAGCGCCTCTCACAATTCCAT
>NZ_JBHIOT010000098.1:0-5583 GCF_042195745.1 Bartonella sp. AP7XZML | reverse complement strand
GGTGAGGCCCATTATATTAAAGGGCGTAAAACAAAACAGTCCTTTCAGGGTATTTTAGGTGTACGCTATAGTTTCTAACGATATGGTTATTTTTTAGTTATCTTTAAATGTATGATTAGTTTTTTAAAGTTTTTAATGCAGCATCAGAGAACAATTTTTCAGAGCACGCAGCTTCGTTGTTCTTGATAAACTGTATTCCCTTATATACTTGATTATGCATTACTTTTTTTTGATAAGAAAATTCTGAGGAAATGCTAAAGAAGCCCTATAAAAACGCCCTTATATTCTTGATCAAAAAAGTATTTAAAAAACTGTAAAGAACGGTTTTTTATGAGATAAGGGGGATTTTTAAGAAGGATTATTGCAATCTAAGGTTGAAAATATGTTTTGTAGAGCTAATTACGTTCAGTGTCTATGCAGGCGTGAAGGGGGGGAGGATATGGCTCTACAATATAAATGGAAACGACATTGTTGGATACTCATGTTGAGCAGCTGTTTTGTGCAAGCTGCTGCTGCAAATGAGGGGAGAACAGCACTTTTTTGTCAATCTTCAAGTTATGAAAATGATAAAGTATTTCAAGATCAATACAATGAGGATATGAAAACAGGTAGATGCATACTTGGAGCCTCTAATGATGTCATGGTAAGAACGCGCAATGAATTAGACTTTTTGAAAAAGCCTAGCGATTTTATCATGGATAAGGGTGCTAGAGTGTTTGCGAGTCAACAGGAGCTTGACAGCAGTCATCGTGACAATGCTGGATATAATGCACAAGAACAAAATACTGCATTCCTTAAAAAGCCTGAACTTATTTCCATTAAAGATGGGGCAATGTTAGAAAATTATATCCTTGATAATGAAGGTAAAGCATACATTTCAAATGATGGTGAGATTGATAGTCCAGGGCGATCCATTAATAACACTGTAAGGAATGGTGCAGAGCTTTATGTGTATGCAGGAGGACTCAGTGAGAATAGTAAAATTGAACATGGTGGAATTGAAAATGTTCAGGCTTTAAAGGGAAAACAAGGTTTTTCGAAAAATGCTGTTGTTAAAGAAGGCGGGCACCAAAGTGTTGGAAATGGAGGGAAAGTAGAGGGGACTAAAATTTATGGCGGTGAGCAGCTTGTTTTCGGCGAGGGGGATATTGGAGGAGAGATTAAAGGCAGTAGTGCTTCTCATACTATCATTTATGGTCAAGATGAAACACTAGGCCAACAAAAAGTATATGATGGCGGAAAAGTTTGGAATACAAAAGTTATGCAAGGGGGTGTCCAAGAGGTTGGACAAAAGTCTCAAAGTGCAAAAAATGGTGGTTTTGCATTTGACACAGAAGTTTTTGGTGGTGGTAAACAACGTATCTTAAAGGGCGGTCAGGCTATTGGAGTCACTTTAAATGAGAGTGCTATTCAGGAAATATATACTGATGGATCTGTAAAAAATCTAACAATGAATGATCAAACAAAATCATGGGTGCATGCTGGAGCAACATTAGAAGGCAAGACACAAGTAAACCATTCTGGGCAGATCCATCTTTATGCTGGGAATGATCAACAGCGCACCACAGTAGAAGATATTATTTTAAATGGAAAAGATACAAAACTATACTCTATTACTGATGAGTTTGATGGAAAAAGTTCTTTGATACAAAAATTAAGTGGTGAAGGGAGTGTTATTTTTTCGTTTACAGGTTCTGATCCATATTATTCTCAGCTTCATGTGAATAATCTTTCAGGAAATTTACATTTCGCGTTCAATACTACGATTGCCCATAACCGTGGTGATTATCTCTTGGTTGAGAAAGGTGCTGGGAATCATACGATAAGTGTTGCTGATTCTGGAGTTGAAATCACGGATCCTTTTTCAAATAATCGTGATTTAATTATGGATCAAAGTGGTGGAGCACATTTTACACTGACAGATCTTAAGGGTGACAAAATTAACGCCATTGATGGTGGAACTTATATGTATGATTTGAAAGAAAGAAAGGATGAAAATGGAAAAGTTTGGTTTTTATCTGCAGATCGCCTCAGTGGACCAGAAGCCTCTATTCCAGATCCGGAAAATCCTTTTGTTCCTGGTGAAACAACAACGACACCCTCTACAGATGCAGTGTTAACGTTGTCCGTAGTTCCTGGGCTTATTTTTAATAATGAGTTGCAAATTATACGGAATGGTAGAAAAATTTGGAACAGAAATAAGAAAGATATCGAACTATGGACTTATGGGATTAAGAGCAGAGAACGTGTTTCGACAGGCCTTACACACTTTAAGCTTGGGCAGACAGGTTTAGTCTTTGGTGCTGATCAGTTGAGTGAATTAAGGCATGGAGAGTTGTATGTTGGTGGTTTTGGTAGTTATGATCAAGCACGTATTTCTCATGCACGAGGTGGTAATAGTGATCTGAGCTCTTATAGCATTGGAACTTACGCAACTTATTTTGATCATCGCGGATGGTATATGGATGGTGTTTTGAAATATAATTATTACCGAGATAATTTGAAAGCCATATCAACGAATGATTTAGCCATTCAAAGTCATTACAATCAGTGGGCGATAGGTGGATCATTTGAGATTGGTTGTTATTTTGAACCGGCACAGAATACTTGGATGCAGCCTTATATCAAGCTAACAGGTTTGCAGGTTGAAGGTAAAAGAATAAAACTTTCCAATGGAATGATAGGTGATCTAAGCCCATTAACTTCATTCCGCAGTGAAGTTGGATTAACTGCAGGACATGAATTTTTTGTGAGTTCAGAAACTTCATTAACAGCTTACATTATGGCAGCTTGGTTGCGTGAGAATATAAATAATAATTATACGACAATTAATAACCAGTATAAATTTATTACAGATTTGTCGGGCAGTGCGGGTAAATTGGGAATTGGTTTAAACGGTTCGGTCAATGATAAACTAACACTTTATGCGGAAGCACATTATCTAAAAGGACATAAGATTAAGAATGCTCTTCAAGGTATTTTAGGATTACGCTATAGTTTCTAAATATGTGTGCATGGCTGATTAACTTTACAAATGTAATTGTTTTGCAAACTTAAACAGATAACGTTCGGCTATGTCTTCTCGAGAGTGTAAGGACTTTCTCAAATAGTAGGAATGTCTTTATACTCTCTCTTTTAAAGGCAACATACTGAATTTATAATAATAATTCATTTCTATGCATGTTGAATGAGAGTCGCGAAAATCATAGGATTCTCTCATTCCAAATCTGTTTATGTTGAATCAATCAAAACCATTTTCTTGCACGTCACAAGCAGGGAAGCCTGCGTGGATAAAAATTGTACAAGAAAGAACTAAAAATACCTCTTATAAACTGCCTCAAGTACCAAAGGGTGTCGCGTTGCAACATTTTAGGGCTGGAAAAGTGTATGATGATATCGGCTCGCTTCTTCATAAGCGTAAAGATTGGGGGGGCAATGGCTTTACCGGTATATCATTCATGGATGACGTGGCGAAATGGGCTTGAGTGCATTGAGAGATGTCTCTTTAAAACAAGTGCGTGAATGTACAACCCAATGGCGTTTTGTTTTACGTGAAGAGGGGGCCCCATTAAGGGCACGAGTATTTTTTTCATCTATAATTCCAGATATGCAAATTATTCCTTGAATTTAAGTAAACATTTTGAATTTTATTCAATTTTTCTGCCTTAAGTTAGAGTTTTTTAGTGGTTTGTAGATAAACAACTTAAAGTTGTTTAAATTAAAAAAATACACTAAAAAATTGTATTTAGACATAAATAAAACACATTATGATACAATCTAAAACGAGCTACCTATGTAGCCGCGGGGTATTTTTCTAAATAATTGAAGAGTGGAGTGTGGATAATGCGGTATAAATACAAATTAAGTTTTTCAGTATTGATGATCAGTAGTTGTCTTTTGCAATCTGCAAGTGTAGTTGAGAGTAGGAATAGAGTGCTAACAAGAGCAACAGATGTGGGAAATAGAGAAGAGGAAGAAAAAAATTTAGAACTGATTGCTAGTTTTTTCAAAAATAATATTACGATTGAATATGGTGATGTAGAGCTTGTTGAGAATGGAAAAACTTCCGTGGGGTCCACTATTAAAAAAGGAGGGATGCAAATAGTTACACGAGCAGGAATTGCAATGAGCGCCAAAATTTGGGGAGGTCAGCAGTTTATTCATGAAGAGCCAAATATTGATTTTACACGCGTGGTTAGACGAAGTAGTGCATATAATTCCACAGTTACGGGTGGAGGTGGAGCAGTGGGACAGCAGAATGTGTATGATGGGGGAGGTGCTTGGTATGCGAAAGTGGGAAATGATGGAGAACAAAATATTTATGCGGGGCAAAGAAAGGAAGGGGGGAGAGCAATGTTTACAGAAGTTTCTGGGAATGGGAGACAGCATGTCTTAGCACTAGGGGAGTCTGTGAAAACTACTTTGAAGGATCAAGCTATTCAAGTTGTATATCCTATGGGATTTGTAGATACTTTAACAATCACGGATTTTGCTAAATCGTGGTTCCATGTTGGTGTACAAGAAGTCGTTGGAGAAGTAAGGATCAATGGTGGCGGAGAACTTTATTTATTCGCTGGCGATAGGACAAATCATATAACTAAGAAAAAAATTCCTATAGAAGAGAGCGTGGATGAGATAATATTTGAGGTTGGTGAACGGAAGATAGGAGAAAAACCACAGATTAAAATTAAAGATTTAGGGGGGCAGAGTGGGACTGTTATTTTTTCTTCTATTCCGTATGATCCACGTCATATTTCACTTTATGTTGAGAGACTTTCAGGGGATTTACATTTTCGATTCAATATTAGCGCTACGTGGGATGCGAGTGATTATTTGTTGATTGGTGAGGGCTCAGGGAATCACAAAATAAATATTGCAGATTCTGGACGTGAAATTACAGGTCCTCTCTCACAAAGGAATAGTTTGGTTACTGAGCTTCCGTTAATTACCGATAGAAGCCACAATGGCGGAGCTAATTTTACTCTGGCAGATCTTTTGGGCAAGGACATTACAGCTGTTGATGGTGGAACCTATCAGTATCGCTTAGTGAAGAGAGGAAGATGTGCTGATTCTAGTGGTAGTGCTACAATTTGGTATTTAAGTAGAGCTTCTGGAGATACGGAAGGTTCTAATTCTGAAGTAGAGTGTGTGAATAAGAAAGCGAAGATTCCTCTTGCATTGTCTGCTGATACGGGTACACAGTCTGATCAAGGGGCTTCTTCTGAAGGAAAAAATACCGGTCCTCGTCCACTTACTAAAAAACAGCCATCTAAACCACGACCTCCACGTCATTTAAGAGGGGCACAGAATGTCTCTAGTGTTTCTGTATCTCCCTCTCAAGAAAATCAGACTCTTGTAGCGTTGTTACCTCCATCAGGTCCTCATCCTCTTTCTGATGAAAAACAACAAACTGCTGTTTCAACCTCTTCTCAATCTTTAGCCGATCAAATGATTGTGCGTCCAGTTCATAAAGAACACCCTTTTCCACAATTGAGTGAGAAACTTTCAGTTTCTCACTTTTTGACCACTCCCTCTACAGATGCGGTATTGTCTATGTCTGCGGCTCCAGCGATGATTTTTCAC
>NZ_JBHIOT010000097.1:0-1036 GCF_042195745.1 Bartonella sp. AP7XZML | reverse complement strand
ATAAACATTTACACCTGTAAACAAGCCAAAGAAAACAATAATGGCACGAAAAATTCTCAAAAGAGAACTTTGGCGTAAAAAGATCAATAACAATACAGATTGCCCCCGCTTTGCATTATTCATGAAGCACTCTTTAAAAGAACTTCATGGAACCGCTAATAAGTCCACTCAAAACAGCCACTGCTCTATGACGCTTTTAACAAAAGCACATGCCTCTGTGACCAAAAAAAGTGATACCCAAAAATGCTTTATTTTACAAAAACTACTTTATTTTAACTGCTGAAGATCTCTCCCCCACATTTATATAAAGAAACCTCTAAACAAAACTGTTTAGCCCGTCAATGGTTAATACATCAATATCCCCAGTTTAATGCTACAATATATTTATCAATAATGAGAGATAAACTCACTCTCCAGCT
The DNA here is from genome assembly GCF_042195745.1 of Bartonella sp. AP7XZML. NCBI lineage: Bacteria > Pseudomonadati > Pseudomonadota > Alphaproteobacteria > Hyphomicrobiales > Bartonellaceae > Bartonella > Bartonella sp. AP7XZML. The sequence continues at coordinate 617 of NZ_JBHIOT010000097.1, read as the reverse complement.
CCTCTAAGCCACTCAACACGCATATAAACGAGACATCATGCTATCAAGCACATCCTGTCGTCAAAAACCATCATAGAAAACAATAAGAAATCTCTTTGAGAGCCTTTCAAGACAATTACGCAAAACTCTTTTTCCTGCCTTTGCTCGCCAAATTTGGCGAGCAAACAAAGTCTTGATTTTCTAATAAGTTATATTTAATGGCATTTTCATCAAAGAACTTTTCTCCAAAGACAATGATCTGAGTGATCTGAACAGAAGAGTTTTGTCCAGTGCTGTCAGTGTTGTCAGTTCTTTTTAGAGCCTATATTATTTTTTTAAATGAGAGAAAATTAAAAACATTATATTTCAATATGTTAGTATTTTAATGATACAACCTATATCGACAATACAACCTTAAATACAATCAATAATATATATTTGTCAGTTTGTGTCTGTAAATTGAACTAACAAACTAGATTATTTTAGTGACTCATAAAATCTATCAAAATAATCATTATGATATTTTAAAAGAACATGCTTCATTTGTCTTTTTTCCATAAAATAAACAGCAAATTTCACTACTTTGCTGATCTTATCCTATGCCATGGGCTGTGGATAAGTAGCATTTAATAAACTTT
>NZ_JBHIOT010000096.1:0-4943 GCF_042195745.1 Bartonella sp. AP7XZML | reverse complement strand
GCCATATGGATATCTTTTCCAGAGAGAACAGTGGTCTCTTTTCCAGAACTTAGATGAGAGCCATTGTGCAAGGCAACATGAGATGTTTCACTCCCACTCTGATTATCCATGCTGTTGCGTGTGGCATCAATCGAAACATTCCTCTCAGCTTGCAAGAGAAGTTTATCCGTTGTTTGAACATCAGAGCCTAAGATATTCAAATCTTTTCCAGAGGCAAGTGTCGTTGAGCCACCAGAGTTTAACGCCGATTTATGATGCATGGTGGCATCACCCTGTTCATCATGGTAATGGGTTTCTGCTGAACCGATCGTCAAGTTGCCTTCTTCTGTAACCATGGCAAGATCACCCCCTGTGGTGATCTCCACCCCTGAGGCTGTGATATCTTGCTTGGCAAGAACTGTCGCATTGCCACCAGTAGAAAGCGCTTCGGTGTTTAAAACGGTCTCCACGCCGTCAACCGTTGTGCGCCCTGCATCCAAACGAATATTCTTCTCCGCAAGCAAAATAGCATCCCCACCCGCCGCAAAATGCCCTCCTTGACTAAAGATATCCCCGCCATGCACATGCAATTGGTGGTTTGCCGCAATCCGCCCTGAATTGGTTATCGTGGAATTGCTGGTATTCTGGCTGGTGATATTGATATCATCGCCCATGATCAAAGCCCCAGCAGAAACAAAGGAGGCTCTGTCTTTTTCAGGGATGTAAAGCACCGGTGCATAAACATCCATGCCCTTGACCTGTTGGCGCACATAAATCACCATCGGGGCTTCTAGGGACGCCAATTGTTCTTCACTCAAAGCCTCACCAAAGGGGAGATTGTGTGCTTTTGCATAGTCTGCCCCGACATCCAGCAAGGTTTTGACTTGTTCAATGGCATCACTTCCAGGAATAAAGGAACCTTTGCCCAAACCTTGACCAACCAGATCACGCATTTGTTTTTCAATCAGCTGCTTTTCGAAATAAGCATCGCCTAAGAAAAAAATCTCCCGATCAGGATTGTAGCCAATTCTGTTCAAATAATAGGCTGAGCCATAAAACTTGCCGACATCAAGGAATTCTGCCCGCGTTTCATAAATGAAATTCTGGTTGGGCAGCGTGCCCCCAACACCCCCCGATTGGGGTTTTGGTAAAGGGAGCCCCTCAGCAAGTTCCCCTGCATTATTGAGATCGACTGTTGGTGTAAAGAGAGCGCCAGCCCCGGTTAAACCACTTAAGGACTCCAGTGGATTGCCTTCAACTGCTTGTGCTTTAAAATGTGCATCCCCTGTAATCGAACCTTCCGCTGCCGTGTTATTGAGTTGATCAACCACCAGATTTAAAGTGCCACCCGCTTGGACAAGACCAGGAACGCTCTCCAAAGCTTCTGAACCAATCTGGCGATCCTTGCCATTGGCTATATCTAAAGAAACATCGCGGCTTCCATCAGCTTTATAGCCATAACAACTGTCTGTATTAGCCTGACAACCAAGATAAGTGTTTTTATAAGCCGTTGCACCTAAATTGGTCAGCACATTGGCGTGGATATCGGCATTTCCCCCTGCTCTCATAGAGCTATAATGGTTGTCAATGGTATCAGCATTAATAATAAGATTGCCACTAGATTGTATTACCCCCGAAACAGTTGGTTTATGCGAAAATGCTTGTGTGACAGTCTTTTCTGTCATGTGTGACCAATTTTCGTTTATTGACCCAAACCATCCTCCCTTCCGCCGAGAACCATTCCATTTATATGTCTGCATATGATCTCTACCATGCGCCCGTCCTTTTACCCAAGTAAAAGCCTTGTAGACTGTTCCATCTTTCAATGTTGCTTTGCCGTATGATCCTTCCTTATTACCAAAAAGTACTTCGTCCAAACTAAATAATGTATGCTCGATGTTAACACCAAGAATTGAGTCTGGCTCTTCAATGTGCCCCTTTCCCCAAAGATCTTGCTGTGTATTATGATATAACAACCCATCTCCGCTACCATGAAAATCCTCTGGTTTTTGGAAAGAAATATCGCTATATTCCGTTTTTTCCGTGATGACAGGCGTGCTATCGGCTTCGTTTTTCAGGGTGTTGGTTTGGATATTTAAGTTTCCACCCGCTTGAATCAAGCCTGCTTTGTTCACAAGCGAAAGGCTTTTTCCGCTGCCAGCCGCATTGGTAAAAGATAAATCACCCTCTGCCATTATGGTGCCAAAATCATTCAACAAAGCCCCATCAACTTGTAAAGCACCATTGCCCTTCACATAAATTAAGCCCGTTTTGTTGTTGGTCACATTGCCCGTCACGCTAAAGACTAAATCCTGCCCCGATGCCAATTGACCGCTATTTCCAAGCTCCCCCGTCTTGATCACGAAATCTCTGGCTGCTAAAACCGACGTTGTCTCATCAACCATAACGCTTGGAGCAATAAAGAGAATATCTCCAGTCCCACCGCCATCTCTTACGGCTTGTAGCCGCGCATTGTGAATATCAAGGGCATTGGTGCTTTGAAAGTCTAAACCGCCATAAGTCAATTCGCTCTCTGAGACATCAATATGATCTGCAATTAAATACAGCGTTTGCGGCGTGTAAATATGAGAACGATTATTGCTTAAATCGAGAGTGTTTGCCGTCAATCTCACATCCCCCTCAGCAGACAACACATTCTCAACACTGATCTCTCCTGATACCGATGTCAATGTTGCACTGCCATAGCCCATGACCTGATCATAATAGATGTCGTTGCCTGCAAAAATTTCAATATTGCCACCACTGGCAATCTGACCAACCTTCACCCCTTCTTTTGCTGTAATCAAAAGAAAGCCCTTTTCATCTAAAACAAGATCCCCTGAACCGCCCGTAGAAACGACACCTGTCATCAGTGTCCCTGCATCAAGGCTGCCAACCTTTAAAACAGCTTCTTCACCCGTCATCAGTGAAGAAAAGTCAACCGCCCCACCCTCAATATTTGCCTTGCCATAGGCTAAAAGTTGTCCAAAATGAACGGGAGCATTTGTTGCTGGTTGTGCTTGAATGGCAACATTTTGATGCGACAGAATTGTTTGAGAAACAGATAGCCCGTTATGAGAAACCAGGGCGATATCTCCTGCTCCATAAACACTTTCAGCGACAATCGCCCCTTGTCTGCTCTGGAGATCAACATCCCCTTGGGTGCCAAGAACAACAACACCAGCAGCACCCGTTGCCGCCATATCAACCCCACCGGCTAAAAAATGAGCTTGTATATCACCACCGGCATGCGCCTTGAGATTCCCTTGTGCTAAAACAATCCCCTCAAGCTTCAAGTCTCCGCCCGCTTCAAGAGCCATATCAGCGCCTGCCCCTAGCCCTGAAACTTGAAGAGTCTGGCGCGAAGAAAGCTCCATATTGCCCCCAGAGGTTGCCTTACCGGCAATCGATAAAAGCCCATCCTGCGCCTCTATCTTCAAATGACCCTCAGCGCCAACCGTTTCTAACGTCACATCCTTATGGGCGGCAATATCAATATGCTTTTTCGAGGTGATGTGCTTTGCCAATATGCTCTGGCTTTTCGATTTGAGGACAACACCCCCATAACCAAAAACATTCTTCAACGAGATTTTCCCGTCAGCAGAAAGATGCAACTGCCCCGCATTGGCTGCCATATCATGGCGCATACGAACCCCAACACCTTTTTCCGTTGCCACAAGTTTTATTCTGTCCGCCTGTAGAGCCCCCAAAGCAGAACCATCTATCGCATATTCCGGTTTACCAGTAATATCGGTCAGTTCTTTCATTTCCCGTGAAGCATAATCAAAGTGACCCGTCCCTGCTGTCACTCCAATTTCTCTGCCCGCAACAGCTCCTTCAAAATGCACTGTGCGTGAGACAATATCGACAATATCAACCGCCCCTTGGCCAGAGAAAAAATTGGCTCCCTTAGCGCCAAAGGTAATATCCCCACCTCGCACCTCAAAGCCTTTCAAAAAACCACTCGCATCAATTTCGGGAACACCTGTGGTTAAGGTCGCATGGGGCGTATTGATAAAGCCACAACCATCACAGCTTATTCCATTGGGATTGGCTATAATCACATCGGCTGGGCTCCCAAAAACCTCTCCTGGACCATTCAAGGCACTGCGCTTGCTGCTGGTCACTTCATTTAAAATCACTTTCGCCGAACCCGTGAAACGCAAATGCGGATTGCCCGGCATAATGCCCCCCAACTGCGATTGCCCTACTTCTTGTGCATGATTGTTCCAAATCACACCCGGATTTCCAATATTAAAATCGTTATATTTATTGTGTGATAAGCCCTTGCCATTGGGGGTAACAATATCAATCGAGGGAACCCCATTGGGCGCTGCCACTATATCTGGACGATGGGCGGCATTCGCGTTAGGATCCACAGTAATTTGCGCCTGTAACGCTGAAGGTGCTAACAAACAAGAAAAACCAAGTCCCCCAAATAAAACCTTTTTGAGCATCGTACTGGAGACTAAAACACCTAATAAAGCTGCTCTTTCTTCTCTCTTCTCATATCTCATACTTTAACTCCCCAATAAAAAACGCTTAAAGTTCCATTGTTAATGTCATAAAAAATGTTCCTGATTTTTTGTGCTTAACTGTGCTCCAAAAAATACTGGAATAACTGGCATCAAGAGAGACCATGCCTCCCGCAAGCTTGACACCTGCTGTCCAACCGGCAAGCTGGTCACTCTTAATCCCATACAAAACTTGCGAAAACACACGCCCATAATCCAAACCAACATAAGGGCGAAGTTCTCCAAAAACCTTTTTGAAGGTCGCGTGATTGTTCCACGGAATGGTGCGTAACAACAAATCATTCCGGCTAAAAAAACCGTTATTGCCAAAAAGCAAACTCTCACGCGTGCCGCGAACATTGGAAGCGCCCCCCAACGAAATCTGCTCCGCACCCAATAAATTATGTGGTGAATATTGACCACTCAAAAGATTGCTCAGTATAAAGTCCA